>DATGCC010000983.1:0-3569 GCA_035312345.1 Rhodothermales bacterium | reverse complement strand
CCGCGTATTGCCACGTCTGCCCAAGGTCGTCGGAATAGTACACGCCTGCGCCAAGCGTACCGGCCCACAACCGCCCTTGCTGGCTTTCATCAAACAGGAGTGCGTGAACACTCTGCCCGGCCATACCGTCCGCCAACGCCCACGTTTGCCCGCTATCGGTGCTGACGAAGACGCCGGTCTCGAAGCCTGCAGCCACCATATGCTCGGGGTTTAAAGGATCGGCAGCCACGGCGTACATGGTGCTAGTGACACCTTCAGAGAATTGCCAGTTGGTGCCACCGTCATGGGAGACCATCACGCCGCGACCGCCGGTGCCGACCAGCCACACATCTGGGTCGGCAGGATGTTGCTGAATTTCACGAATAGGAACTGCCGAAATCTGCTGCCAGTGCTCCCCGCCATCGGTCGATTCATACAGGCCGCCCTCACCACCTGTCAGCACACGCTCAGGGTTTGCACGGTCTACGGCGATGGCTTGTGTAAAGGGTGGATTGCTCAATCCGCTATTTTGCTGCGCCCATGTTTCGCCGCCATCAGTAGTACGCCACACGCCATAGGCCGTGGCGATGTAGATGGTGGCTGGATTGCTCGGTGCGACGTCTACATCAAGCACCTCTGTCACTTCCCATCCTGTTGTGATACGCCAAGACGCGCCACCATCGCGGGAGCGAAATGCGCCGTTGCCTGCGGCAAGGTAAATGGTGCCATCGGGCGTGGCGTCCACCCCAAAGTTGCGCAGGTTGGTCCAGCCCAGGTGCGTCCAGGTCGTATCCCCCTCGTAGCGATGCAACCCGCTCGGCGCGTTGTTGGCACCGACGATGTAGTTGCGGTTTTCCAGCACCGCCACATGCAACACGGGCTGTGCCTGCGCTATCCCCGCGACGAGCATCAGAAGCGATATGAGAAGACAACGCCTCATACAGCAGAAGATTGTTCGATGAATGACGGAATCGGCTGTGGCGCACCGCTTGTCGATGACTGGTGCATGGCCTCTACCACCGCGAGCGCCTGCAAGCCAGCCGGTCCATCAATGGGTGGCTGCGTGCGCTGCTGAACGGCTTCGCCAAACGCTTGCATCTGCAAGACATAGCTTTCCATACCGAACTCCATGAAGTCGTGCGTCTCGGCCTCACCACCCCCGGCGCGGTCTGAGTCGGCAGCAGAGCGGTACCAGACGTGATGCGGTGTGCATTGTAGAAAGCCTTCGGTGCCCGCCACGCGGTACTCGAAGCGGACGGGCGTGCAGTAGTTGCTGACCATCGTGCCGAGCCGCCCGCTGTTCAGCCGGAACGTCGCTGTCACGCTGTCGATGACTTCTGGCTGCGTGGTCACAGATTGGGCGAAGGCATGCACTTCTTCGATGCGGCCTGCCATGAAATGCACAAGGTCAAGCGCATGGATGCCGAGTTGCATGACAGGCAACAGCGGACACTGGTCGGGCCGGAGCCTCCACACGTCTTTTGCCATGCGCTGCGTATTGTCCGCCGAAAAATGAATCTCGACGCTGACGATGTCGCCCAACTCGCCGTCGTCGATTTTCTGCTTTGCCATGCGGAAGGAGCGGCTGAAGCGCATGTTGTGGCCGACCATCAGCAGCCGGTCTGCCGCCTGCGCTGCGTCGATCATGGCCTGCCCGTCGGCGACGGTGTTGGCAATGGGTTTTTCTACAAACACGTCCAGTCCGGCAACAAAAGCGGCTCGCGCCTGTGGCAAATGCAAGTGGTTCGGCGTCACCAGCCCCACAGCGTCTAGGTCGTCGCGTTCGAGGACGGCGTCGTAGGAAGATGCGGCGTCGCAGCCAAAACGCTCGGCGGCGGCCTGCGCTTCTTCTTCGACCGGGTCGTACACGGCAACGACCTCCAGGCTGGTGGCTTCATCGGAAGCGTGCTGGATGGTTCGTCCATGTCCGCCCAAACCAACGAGGGCGATGCGGACAGGGGTATGTTGAGATTCGTTGTTCACGGTTGTATGGTCGGGTAGAGACGTAGCTACGTCTCTACGGACGGTTATATGATCAATTCGTGGTTTGCACGGCGGCGACGATCTCCTCAATGCGGTCCAGGCTTTCGCGGGATTTCTCCAACAGCGGCACGCAGTGCGTTTCCATGGTGGCGTGCGGCAGATTGGTTTCTTCGATGATCCAGCCGAGGATCGTCTCCCAGTCCAGCACACCCTGGCCCACGGGCACCCACGGCGCATCGGGGTTGTCGGGTGTGTAGTCCTTCACATGCACGTTGGCGATGTGCGGCTTGAGCATCTCGAAGTCGTCGTGCGTCGGCTCTTGCCCGCCCCAGCGCAGGTTCGCCGGGTCCCAGTTGATCTTCAGCGCCGGGTGCCCGAGTTCTTCGAGCAGCGAGACGATCTCGGCAGGGCGGTCGATCCAGAAGTTGGGTTCGTTTTCTATCGCAGCGATCATGCCTGCTTCGGCCGCCGCTTCCGCCACCTGCTCGAACGCTTTCAGCACCCGTACGCGGTTGCCGTCTGGCTCCCCCTCATACCGCTCGAAGCCGAAAACGATGAGCAACGGACAGTCAAACCGTCCGGCCATGTCGATAGCGCGGGGCAGCGTGTTTTCCAACTCTTCACGCACGGTGGCCTCGTCATCGGCATGAGCCTTTAGGATGCCGGGGGAGACGGCGGTAATCTGCGCACCGCGCCGCATCACGCCTTCTACCAGTTGGATTTCATCGGCGCTGAAAAAGGGAAAGCGGCGTTCTTCTCCTTCCCGTAATTCAAAACGCGAAAGGCCCCACGCCGTGCTCGTCGCCAGCGCCTCTTCGAGGTTGCGTGATACTTCGTCGGTGATAACGCCTATGTGAAAAGGGGTACTCATGAATTGGCTGATGTACTTTGCTTGTTTCGGTCGAGGAGGGCGTCTACGTCACGTTGGGCCCGTTCCAGCATCTCGTCGATGCCGATGCGCCCGTAGCAGAACCGTTCGACGTAGGCTCCCACGATTTCGGAAGCGCGGGCCATGCGAGGAAACGGCGACAGCGCCGCGGCTTCCTGCTCGATAAATACCTTGAGGTATGGATTCTCGCTGTACTGCGGCAGCGCGGCTACTGGCTTGGTCACCGGGATAATGCCACCGACGACGGCGTACCGAGCATACACGTCGTCGGACATCAAAAACTCGACAAACCGCCATGCCGCATCGGGATGCGCGGCATCCTTGCTGACCGTCCACAAATACGATCCGCCGGAGCTGATCGACTCGGCCCCTTTTGGAATGGGCGCGACGCCAAAGTCCAGATCGGGGTAGTTATCTTGCAACCAGCCGATGACGTGCGGCTCGCGCAGAAACATTGCCACGCGTCCCTGCCCAAAGCCCTGCTGATCGCCTTCCAACTCTACCGAGTCAATATTTTCGTCGAACAGCACCGCCTTGTAGAACCCCAGCGCGTCCCGACCCGCAGGCGAGTTGAACATGGAGCGTGTACCGTCATCGTTGTACGCCTGACCGCCCGCCGAATAGAGGAAGGTGAACCACTTCTCAGCAGTGCCCACTTTGAACCCGGTCTTGCGCAACGACAGGCCCGCCCGGATTGGCGTACCATCGGGGTCGCGGA
>DATGCC010000982.1:0-4867 GCA_035312345.1 Rhodothermales bacterium | reverse complement strand
GCGAGAGGTTTTCCTCGGCCTGCTCGGTCAGCAAAAAACACAGGATCGCGTGGCCTATTTGCTGGAGAATAACAAGCCGTTGCGGAATTAGGCAGGGTCAGATTGGGATTTGCCGGTTTAGCAAACCGGTGGATCCCAGATCGCGTCCGGGATGACAAACAGGAAGCACCAAACCTTTTAGATAAAGCACAAAATGGAAGTCAAAAACGGAGCATATATCGTAAGCAGCGTACGCACGGCGGTGGGCAAGTCGAAGCGTGGAGCACTCAGGCATTTTCGGCCTGAAGAGATGGGCGCGGTGGCGGTCAAAGAAGCCGTGGGCCGCGTCCATGGGCTGGATGTGAACGACGTGGACGACGTGCTGATGGGCTGCGCGATGCCCGAAGGCCCTCAGGGTATGAACGTCGGGCGCATCGTGGCGATCAAAGCCGGGATGCCGGAGACCGTGCCGGGCGCGACCATCAACCGCTTCTGCTCGTCCGGGCTGCAAACCATCGTGATGGCCTCGCAGTCGATCATGGCGGGCCACGCTGATTGCATCGTGGCGGGCGGCACCGAGTCGATGAGTCTCGTGCCGATGAGCGGCTTTTACTTCCAACCCGACCCCGACCTCGCCGACGAGCACCCCACGGTCTACATTTCGATGGGCAACACTGCCGAAAACGTCGCCGAGAAGTACGATGTGTCGCGGGAAGAGCAGGATCGCTTCGCTTTGCAATCACACCAGCGCGCCCTCGACGCCATTGAAAACGGACGTTTCGACGAAGAGATCGTCCCGCTGGACGTGGACTACACTGAGTTTATCGATGGCGAGACGAAGCAGTTGGAAATGACGTTTAAGGTGGATGAAGGCCCGCGTGCTGACACCTCGCTGGAGGCGCTGGCGCGGCTGCGGCCTGTCTTCCGAGCAGGTGGCACCGTCACCGCCGGGAATGCTTCGCAAACCTCCGATGGTGGCGCGGCCTCCGTGGTGATGAGCGAACGCATGATGCATGACCTCGGCGTTGATCCGATGGGCCGCATCGTCGGCTTTGCGCTGGCGGGCGTGCCACCGGAGTTGATGGGCATCGGCCCTGTCGGAGCCATCGAGAAGGTGCTTAAACAGACCGGCCTCAGCATCGGCGACATCGGGCTGGTGGAACTGAACGAGGCATTTGCCGCGCAGGCGCTAGCGGTTATCAACGAAGTCGGCCTCAGCGAAGACATCGTCAATGTCAACGGCGGAGCCATCGCGCTCGGCCATCCGCTCGGCTGCACCGGTGCCAAGCTGACCGCGACGTTGCTGCACGAGATGAAGCGGCGCGGCGTGCAATACGGCATCTGCACCATGTGCGTCGGCGGTGGCATGGGCGCGGCGGCGGTGATTGAGAATCTCCAAGTTTAGACCAACCACGTAGGGATACGACGCGTCGTGTCCCTACATTTCGCGGCATTACTTTACAGTGTTAACCGGAGTGAGGAAAGAACCATGAACGGACGAAATTGGCTTATCGCAGGCGGCGCGCTCGGCGTGTTGCTGGGCGTTCCAAAGGTGCGTCGGGCGACGCTCTCGAAAGGCATCATGAACGGCATGAAGTCGCTCGGCTTTCTGCCGAAAATATCGGAGACGGAAAAAACTGCTATCGAAGCCGGAACGGTGTGGGTGGACGGCGAACTATTCTCCGGCAAACCCAACTTCCAGCGCCTGCTGAACGAGGCCTACCCCGACCTCACCGAGGAAGAACAGGCGTTCCTCGATGGCCCCGTCGAAGAGATATGCGAGATGGTGACGGACTGGGAGATCTGGCAGCGCCGCGACTTGCCGCCGAGGGTGTGGGAGTACCTCAAGAAAAACAAGTTCTTCGGGATGATTATTCCGAAAGAATATGGCGGCCTTGGCTTTAGCGCTTCGGCAAACAGCGCCGTCGTCACCAAGCTATCGGGGCGGAGCCAGGTGCTCGGCACGACGGTGATGGTGCCCAACTCACTTGGCCCGGCGGAACTGCTCATTCATTACGGCACGCAAGAACAGCGGGATCACTACCTGCCACACCTTGCTGTTGGTGAAGATATTCCGTCGTTTGCGCTCACTGAGCCGACGGCAGGATCCGATGCCGGGGCCATGCAATCCACCGGCGTTGTCTTCCGCGACGATGATGGCGAGATCAAGCTGCGGCTCAACTGGAAGAAACGCTACATCACCCTCGCTGCTGTCTCGACGGTGCTGGGGCTGGCGTTCAAGATGAAGGACCCGGACAACCTGCTGGGCACAGGCGAAAACCTCGGCATCACCTGTGCCCTCATCCCGACCGACACGAAAGGCGTGGTGCTGGGCCGCCGCCACGATCCAATGGGTGTGCCGTTCTACAACTCGCCGACGGAAGGGCACGATGTGGTCCTCCCGCTGGATGTCATCATCGGTGGCGTGGGCGGAGCCGGGCAGGGCTGGCGAATGCTGATGGAAAGCCTCGCCGCCGGACGCGGCATTTCGCTGCCCGCCTCCTCAACGGCAGGGGCCAAATCGGTGTACCGCGTGGCGAGTGCGCACGCTGCCATCCGTAAACAATTCGGCCTGTCGATTGGCAAGTTTGAGGGTATTGAGGAGCCGCTGGCGCGTATCGGCGGATTCACCTACATCATTGAGGCGGCCCGGCGCTATACCAATGGCGGCATCGACCAGGGAGCCAAGCCAGCGGTCGTCACGGCGATGATGAAGTACAACACGACCGAGATGGCCCGCACGATCATGAACGATGGCATGGACATCCTCGCGGGCAACTCCATCTCGCGGGGGCCGCGCAACGCGCTGGCGCACGGCTACATCGGCCAGCCCATCGCCATCACCGTTGAAGGAGCCAACATCCTGACCCGCACGTTGATGGTGTTCGGGCAGGGCGCGATTCGGTGTCATCCATACGCGCTCAAGGAGATCGAAGCGCTGGAAGACAACAACCTCGTCGCTTTCGACAAAGCGTTCTGGGGCCACATCGTCCATGTGCTGCGCAACTTCGCCCGGTCGATTTACTTGTCCGTCTCGCGGGGGAATCTCGCCCAGTCGCCCGTGAGCGGACCGGCCGCACCGTACTACCGCAAGCTGGCGTGGACCTCCGCATCGTTCGCTTTCCTCGCCGATCTGGCGATGGGATCGCTGGGGGGCAACCTCAAGCGTAAGGAGAAAATCACCGGCCGCTTCGCCGACATTTTCTCGTGGATGTACCTCGCCAACGCCACACTCACGCGGTTCGAGAAAGAGGGACGGTTGAAAGAAGACCTGCCCTTCTTCCAGTGGTCGATGGAATACGCCTTTGCTCGGATGCAGGAAGGCTTTGATGGGCTGTACGAGAACCTCAACGTTCCGGCGGCGAACCTGCTGCTGCGCGGGCCCATCGCGCTGTGGTCGCGGATGAACCCGCTCGGCACCGGCCCGTCCGATTACCTTGGTCACAAAGTCGCGCAGGCCATGCAGATCCCCGGCGAGCAGCGTGACCGTCATACCGTAGGCCTCTACGTCTCAGAGGATCGCGACGACCCGCTAGGCCGCCTGGAATACGCGCTGAAGCTGCACCACGCCGCCGAAGGCATTGAGCGCACGTTGCGCGACGCCGTAAAGGCCGGCTCGTTGCCGAAAGCGGCTCCCGCGCAGATCGTCGCTAAAGCCGTCGACCTCGGCCTCATCACGCAGGAAGACGCCGCGCTCGTCCGTGCCGCCGAAGAAGCCCGCACCGAGGCCATCCAGGTCGATTCCTTCACGCTCGAAGAGTACCTGCAACAGGCCGTGTTTCCCGATGCCGAGCCAGGTATCGAACCGACGCAGGAAACTCCGGCAGAAGTGGAGATGGCGTAGAGAATGAGTCTGGGAGCCTACGAGTCTAGGAAGAGGTCGCTTCGGCGATCATAGTCTCCTGGATTCATAGGCTCCCAGATTCAAAAAAGTCAATCTGGCCTAAAGATTGTGTTGTAAGTTGCGAGACCAGTAGATAGGTTACTTCGTCTTATCTTCACAAGGACGCTGAACACATGCCAGACCTCCACCTCCACCATTTCATGCAGCCGGGCGACGATTTCGAGCGCGCCCAGTATCGCATCCTGAGCGGCCTCGGCGAGGCCCGAACGGCGTTTTCGCGCAACATTATTTATCCACATCTGGGGCACCTCGTCCACCTGCACCAGGATCTGCGATCGCTGTTGCAGCAGTTGGACGGGCTACGTGAGGCCATGCCCGGCTCACTCACCGCACTTGATCCTGAAACAGGCGAACCGGTGTACGACAAACCCGCCTCCAAAGGCCGAGAGCTTGGTTTCATGGAAGATCTCATCCACTGGGCGCTGCCGCACATCAAAGACGCCATCGGAGAAGGCAGCACCGTTTTCGAGTTTGTCGAAGACAACCTGTACCTCGAAGAAGTGGGCATCCTGCCGTCGTACGTCGAAGAGGGCTATCTCATCACACCCGACCCGCAGCGACAGCAACAGCACATCCTGCAATACCAAATCTCCGTCTTCACGCGGGCCGACGAGCGCTACCGCAGCCTCAAAACCACGCTCATTAAGAGCATCCCACAGCGCGGCGTGTATCCGTCGCCGCAGAGCATTAAGCTGGACCTGCTCACCGAAAACCGCGACCTGCCCAATCCGGCAACCTACTTCTTCGCCACCGACCTCGACTTCCCTTTCGAGGCCACCGTGCTGCCCGTCGCCAAACGCAAGCTGATGCAGTACCTCGCCGAGCAGGGTGGCCGCGCGTAGTTTGTAGGAAAGGGAAAGGGAAAGGGGGAAAGGGAGAAGAATGGCATTCAGCACTACTTATCCTCCAAGTATCCCTCTTCCCTTTCCCCCTTTCCCAAAACCTAAATGAAATGTTCGTGAGGCGGGACAACCGGCGGGCGTC
>DATGCC010000981.1:0-3880 GCA_035312345.1 Rhodothermales bacterium | reverse complement strand
GGTGGTGGCGTTCAAGCAAACCCGTGCTGAGCAGGGACCCATTCACACGCTGGTGTGCGGCGCGGCGGGAAATTTCATCGCGCCCGCCGAGTCGCTGAGTGCCAACGGATTCAAGAGCGTGGTAGACATTGATCTGATCGGCTCGTTCAATGCCAGCCGGGCAGCGTTCGAGCAACTCAAAGAAACCCGGGGCAACCTCCTGTTCATCTCAGCAGGGCAGGCCTTCACGCCATACTTTGCGCAGGCGCATGCTGGAGCCGCCAAAGCAGGCATCGACAACCTGATGCGCAACCTCGCGCTTGAATGGGGCCGCTATGGCATTCGTTCTAATAGCATAGCCCCCGGCCCCATTGAAGGCACCGAGGGCATGCGTCGCCTCATGCCGGGCGATGAAAGCTTCCACAAGCAACTCAAGCGCGCCATCCCGCTGGGCCGGTATGGCACCGTGGATGACATCGGGCAGATGGCCGTCTTCCTGGCCTCGCCGCTGGCCGCCTATGTCACGGGCACGCTCGTGGTGGTAGACGGTGGGCAGAACCTGCCCGGCTCTGGCCTTCTGACCCATCTGCTGATGCAGCGGAAAGAGGCTAGGAGTCTATGAATCTATGAGGTGCTTTCGCGTAGACTCGTAGTCTCACAGGCTCCTAGACTCCTAGACTCCTATGCAACCTAGGCGAAGTTTTCCATCTGGATGATAGAGAAGACACCGCCCTGGGGGTCTTGAATGACAGTGAATGTGCCGACGCCCTCCACCGTCATGGGGTCAAACTTGACGCTGCCGCCTAACTCCTTGACTTTCTTAACGGCAGCGGCGCAGTCGGAGATGCCGAAGTAGGGCATCCAGTGTGGGGGAATGCCTTCCCATTCTTCGGTCATTTGCATCATGCCACCGACCTGCTCCTCACCCCGCGAAAAGGTGGTATAGGGGCCATCGCCGATATCGGCTTGCTCTGCGCTCCAGTCGAAGAGTTTCGTATAGAAGGCGCGCGCTTCGTCGGCGTCAGGCGTGGCCAGTTCCGACCAGCACAGCGTGCCGGGGGTGTTGCGCTCGCCCATGCCGGGGTTGTCCTTGCCCTGCCACAGCGCAAAGATGGCCCCGTGCGGATCTTGAACGACAGCCATACGTCCTGCCTCCATCACATCGAAAGGATCCACCACGACCGTAGCGCCCAGTTCCTTGGCGCGGGCAGCGCTGGCCTCTACGTCGTCGGTGGCAATGTAGGAGGTCCAGTGGGTCGGGATGCCCTGTTCCTGCTTTTCTGCTTCCATTTCGTACAGGCCGCCCACCGACTGCTCATCGCTATAGACCATGGTGTAGGTCATGTCGGGGCCAGCGGGTACCTCGTTAAAGGTCCAGCCGAAGAGTTCGCCGTAGAAGCTTTTGGCGGCTGCCGGGTCGGTGGTGCCCAGCTCCATCCAGCAAAAGGTGCCGGGGGCATGGGTGATGACGGTGCTCATGGTGATTCTCCTGTCTTGGTTGGTAGATTGCTTATGTCATCGTTGGGTGACAGGAGGTATAATATGCGTCAGGAGTGTCTACCCTGTGTCATGTGTGTATGATCAAACGGGGTAGTTTTTGCTACCTTTTCGACTACAAATCGATGCGGGTGGCTCCGAGGATCTGCATGGTGGCGGGGTGCTGGGCATAGGCGATCAGGGTGGTGTTGCCGGGCACGTAGTCGGCTGGCAGCGCGAGGGTTGTCGTATGGATGTCGGCGGGCAACGTTGTGAAGGTGCGCACCACGTTTTCGTGCGTCAGCGTGCGGCCGGTGTTTTCGCCACGGGTTACATCCTGCGCCAACCCGCGTTCGACCAGGGCGAGGTGGACGACCGCATCGGCAGGGAGGTGGTCGGCGTGATAGGTCGCTTGTAGTTCGTCTGCAGCAAGCTTGTTTAGGTCCAGCGATAGCTCGACGGGGGCGGGTTGCGCCAGTGCTTTACGAAGGGCCTGCTCGGCTTTGCTCGCGTTCGAGCCGACAAACACCTCGTGCCCATTCACGATCATCTGCGGGGTGTACACGCCTTCGCCGAGCACCCGGCTATAGGTTCGCTGGCGCGCCGAGAAGGCGGCGTCGCTGTACGGATCCGTCCAGCCGAGGTAGTTCCAGTAATCGACGTGAAACGAGAGGGCGAAGATAGGGGCGTCGTTATCAGCCCTGGAAGCCAACTGGGCCAGCAGCCGATCTGCTGGAGGACAACTGGAGCATCCTTCTGAGGTAAACAATTCGACCACAGCAAAACCAGTATCGCTCTGGGCTATTGGAGGCACTGGTGCAGAACGGGTCATCTGCCAGGCCATAATCAGCAAACCTATGCCGGGTAGGAGTAAGTAGATGATACGTCGCATCGGATCACAGGAAAGGCTAGAAATTTTCAAGCACGTTTAGGTTCGGATGCAAGCCAATCTGTTACAGCAAAGGCCTCTTCATGTATTTCTAGCGCAATACCAGCTACGATAAAGAGTGACATCATCTCAACTATTTGGTATACTTACGACCTGAGGTACGCTGACGTTAACGCTTTTCCCGGTATGCCTTACGCGTCTTGTCCACCAGAAGTATCTGTGTGTAGTATTCAGACATCCCTATGTCAAACGAATGAGTAAATCAGCCTTTTTGACTTCCATCACCATCCTGCTGGTCGAAGACGATCCAGAGGATGTGTACATCTTGAAAAAGGTGCTGGAGCGAAGTCGGTTGCGCAAGACGTTATATGTGGTTGAAACAGGGGAAGACGCCTTGCGCTTTTTGCGTCGAGAATCCCCTTTCGAGGCGGCACCGCGCCCCAAGATCATTCTGCTGGATCTCCGGTTGCCGGATATTTCGGGCCTCGAAGTGCTCAGGCAAGTCAAAGACGATCCGTTGCTACGCCCTATTCCCGTCATCGTCCTCACCAATTCGAGCAATCAGAAGGACCTCGTCGAAGCCTACGACGAGCGGGCGCGGGCTTTCATTACGAAGCCTGCCGACCGGAGCGATTTCGAGAAGGTGATCGAGACCATTGAGGCTTTCTGGCTCACCATCGCCAAGCTGCCTACCGACTGAGGTGGCTTATTCACTACCGGCAGGCTGGTATTTGGTCGGGATGGGCAGGCCAGGCCATTCACTCTGCCACGCGATATTGGCCACCCACCAGCGGTTGTTTTGATAGATCAGCTGGATGCTGTTGATGCCTCGCTGGAACGGTTCTTCGTCCTCGGCAGTGCGGAACGAGTCGTAGGTGCTGAAGGCGTGGACAAGGTTGCCATAACGCTCTTCCTGTCGGGCCGCTTCGGTTTCAAAGAAACCATTCGCTTCAAGGTAGCCTCCGGCCTGCTTAATGTATTCCTCGGCGCTCCACACAATGGTGCCTATTGTGCCATCTTGCCGCTTCACGATGGGGATCAACTGGGCAGAAGGCATCATCAGCGAACGGAAACGGTCCCAGTCACGCGCCTCGCCAGCAGGCCCCGAAATGACATCGTACAGGGCTGTAATGATGGCGTCTACCGATACGACATCTTCAGGTGCAGCCATGGGGCGTTCGGTGGCAGAGGAGTCGGTTTCCTGGGCCATGGTGGGCAGGGCAAACAGGAACAGGCAGATGAGGGTGGCAAAGGCCGTGGGGAGGCGGTGGAGAGGCAGCATGGGCATTGAGGTTGAATGAAGAAAAGCGCCGACGATAGTCCTGCACAGGCAGCGGGGCTATTGATCTCAGGAGCCTGATGATTCGGCGAGGCGGTCGAAATGTTGCGTCCAGGTGCGGAGGCGGGTGCCCGTGGCCCAGCGGGCCATCACCGCACGGGTGCCGGGGCGGAGTTGGTGCGTGAGGGCGGCAGGGCCGATGGTGCCCTCAGTGAAGGTATGCACAGTGAGGCGGCGTGGATGCAGGATCACCAGCC
>DATGCC010000980.1:0-2353 GCA_035312345.1 Rhodothermales bacterium | reverse complement strand
GTGGTATGAGGCCGAGGAGGCCATCCGTGAAGCTGCCGCCGAAATGAACCTCGACGCTGTGGAAGAAGAGGGCGAGGCGGCCTTCTACGGCCCCAAGCTGCACTTCATGGTGAAGGACGCGCTGGACCGCGAGTGGCAACTCGGCACCGTCCAACTCGACTATAACCTGCCCGAGCGCTTCGACCTCATCTACATCGGTGCCGACGACGAACGGCACCGCCCGGTGATGATCCACCGCGCGCCCTTCGGTTCGCTGGAGCGGTTCATCGGTGTGCTGATCGAGCATTGCGGCGGCAACTTCCCGACCTGGCTTGCGCCGGTGCAGGTGGCTGTGCTGCCTGTCGGGCAGGACTTCGAGGACTATGCAGTGGAAGTGGGTCGTAAGCTACGGGCTGCCGGGTTGCGCGTGGAGGTCGATACCCGCAACGAGAAGGTGGGCTACAAAATTCGCGAAGCCGAGGTGCAAAAGACCCCGTACATGCTTGTCGTTGGCGGACGCGAGGAAGAGGCAGGCACCGTCGCCGTGCGCCGTCATGGTGAAGGCAACCAGGGAGCCATCCCGCTGGACGACTTTCTTAACCAGATTCAAGAAGAGATCGCCGAGCAACTCGGACGGACGACCCATACCTAATGGTGTGGGGAAATGGTGTATCGAATGGCAAGCATGAACAACTTCTGATATCCCATTTCTAAACTATCACCTTCTCGTTTCAAATTTCGAGGACATGCAGGAAACTTGAAGGGCAAAGTCACGATATGAAGTAACCCGCATTTGCCATCATTCCAACCAGACACACCGCAAACCCATCGCTAGAGACAGAACACGCATTAATGAATCCATCCGCGCCGATGAGGTGCGGGTCGTCGACCCCAAAGGCAACCACGGTATTTACACCGTCGAGAAAGCCCTTGAGATGGCACGCCAGCAGGAACTGGATCTCGTAGAAATTGCGCCTGGAGCTGATCCGCCGGTCTGTAAGATTATGGACTACGGTAAGTACCGGTACGAGCAGCAGAAGAAAGAGAAGGAGGCGCGCAAGAAACAGCATCAGGCCCAACTGAAAGAAGTGCGCTTCCGTCCCCGCACTGACACGCACGACTTCGAGTTCAAGACGAAGCACGCCCGCGAATTCCTGGAAGACGGCAACAAGGTGCGCGCCTACGTGCAGTTCCGGGGCCGCGACATCATCTACAAAGACCAGGGTATGGAGATGCTACGCCGCTTCATCGAGGAGTTGCAGGATGTGGCGAAAATCGACCAGGCTCCGCGCATGGAGGGGCGCCGCATGACCACCATCCTGGCTCCGCAGAAGACGAAATAAGCGACTTCACGGTAAATTCCACGGCTAAACGAGCAATTTAAACGGCCCAAACGTTGCAAATACGCGGGTTGGGCTGTATTTTAGATGACTGAATTTGCTTCGACGAGCAAAGAGGCGATCCACAACGGAACG
The DNA here is from genome assembly GCA_035312345.1 of Rhodothermales bacterium. GTDB lineage: Bacteria > Bacteroidota > Rhodothermia > Rhodothermales > DATGCC01 > DATGCC01. Next base: position 899 of record DATGCC010000980.1, on the reverse strand, counting down.
CCTCTTTTTTTTCTCTGTTAATAAGCCCCCGCCCGTACTACGGACAGGCTAGCAGATAAGAGGTTGTTTCTATGCCCAAGATGAAAACGAACAGTGGCGCGAAGAAGCGTTTCAAGCGTACCGCCAGCGGTCGCCTGAAGCGGCAGAAAGCCTTCAAGAGCCACATCCTGACGAAGAAAGACCAGAAGCGCAAGCGTGAGTTGGGAGACAGCACCCTCGTCCACAAAGTTGACGAGCCGCGCATGAACCGCCTGCTGGGTGGCAAGTAAACGGCTGCCCACGTTGTTCTCGGTTTAAAGCAGAACTGAGAACCGAAAACTGAGAACCGAAAACATATTTGAACCATGCCTCGCGCAAAAAATAGAGTGGCATCCCGCCGCCGCCGCAAAAAGATTCTAAATCAGGCGAAAGGCTACTGGGGTCGACGCAGCAAGGTCTACACCGTCGCCAAAAACGCCGTCGAGAAAAGCTTGCAGTATGCCTATCGCGATCGTCGGCAGCGCAAGCGCCAGTTCCGTCGGCTGTGGATCACCCGCATCAACGCCGCGGCCCGCATCAATGACATGAGCTACTCGCGTTTTATGGGCGCGCTCCGCAAGTCGGACGTCGAACTCAACCGCAAAGTCCTCGCCGACCTTGCCGTACATGATCCCGACGCCTTTACGCAGGTCGTCGAGCATGTGAAATAATGAGTCTATGAGACCACGAGCCTAAGCACCAACATCGTAGCGTCTTAGATTCCGAGACTCTCAAAAAAATGACCCTGCCCGCTTCCATTCGATTTTTTACCTTCGCGTTTCCCAACTAGGGGCGCTGAATGGTCGCGGTGCGTAGGTCACCGCTGTGCAAATCCCGCCCCTGTGTCTACAGCCGGCGGGATTTTTTTTAGCCGGGCGCAA
>DATGCC010000979.1:0-2118 GCA_035312345.1 Rhodothermales bacterium | reverse complement strand
CTTCGTCACCGCCGCGCTCTCCGTGGCTATGCAAGCCTACCGTCTCGTTGAAGTCAATCCAGCAGAGGTGTTGCGGAGCGAGTAGGCGGTTTAGGGATTTTCCTTGTGGAAAAAGTCCTCTTGTACTTGACATATCTAGATGAAGTAGGTATTATGATTATACCCAGATCAGCTAGGTATGTATTATGTTCTCACGTGAACTCACGGCGGCTTCGACAAGACCCTTGGTGCTCGGCATTCTGGCACGTGGCGAGAGCTATGGATATGAGATCATCCAGCAGGTGAAAGAGCTATCGGGAGGGAGCATCGAATGGTCGGAAGGGGTGCTCTACCCCGTGCTTCATCGTCTGGATCGGCAGCAGCTTGTGGAATCATTCTGGCGCACTTCGGAGCAGGGACGCAGACGCAAATACTATCGACTTACTGCGAAAGGCAGGCGTGTCTTGGCAGCAGATCGTGAACAATGGAAGACAGCACTGGCTGCACTGAACCAACTCTGGGCACCCATTCCCAACTTAACCTGATGAGTCTATGAACGAGCTAGAGGTGCGTATACGTCAGTGGCGGCGACAGATGAACAGCGAGGGGCGGTTCCACGCTGATGAGGTAGCGGAGCTTGAAAGCCATTTGTGCGAATCCGTCTATCACCTTGTCGAAAGTGGGTTGGATAGTGACGAAGCGTTTCTGGTAGCTGTGCATCGGCTCGGAACCGCTCAGGCGCTTGAGGTTGCCTATGATGAAAACCGTACCCTGATCGATTACCTGCTTCGCCCTTCGCGCTCGGTGGCAACGCTGGGTCTAATTATTGTGCTGCTTGCTATCGGATGGATGACCTGGAATGTCTATCCCATAGCCATGATGTTTGGAGAAGCCGATACCATGATCGTCATGGCGCGACAAGGTGCAGAAGTGCGTGTGGCAAGCGATGGGTTGTATGTAGAAGCTGGTGAGGCAGGCATGGTATCGCACTCCATCGCATCGGCTCTAGCTCTTCCTTTTGGACTCTTGAGCCTCCTGGCATTTCTGGGGTGGGTTGCTGTATGGCACCGCTCCTCTGCACCAGAAATGGCTACCTGACAAGCACGGCTCACTTCTGCAACACCAAACGTTGCGTCTCGATGAACGCGCCAGCGGTGAGGCGGGCGAGGTAGACGCCGCTGGCGAAGTGGCTCGCGTCCCAGGTGACGCTGTGGTAGCCGGGCGATTGCTGGGCATCCAGCAGACGGGCCACCTCGCGTCCGTTGAGATCGTAAATGGCGAGGGTGACGTGGGTGGTCCAAGGGAGTGCAAAGCGGATCTCCGTCGTCTCGCTGAACGGGTTGGGCACGTTAGCATCGAGGCGAAAGTACTCTGGCACATCGGCTTGCTCTATGGCTACCGGATTCCCGCCTTCCAGGCGAAGCTGGTGCTGGTACACCGGGTCGATAGCCCAGCGCGTGCCGTCGTAGCGGAGGCGGGCAAAGCCGTAATCGTCTTCGGCATCGAAGGCCAGTCGCACCGTGCCCGTCGGTGTGGCAATGCCGAGCACTTCATCGGCGCGCAAACCCGGCTCGCGGTGGATGATGGCGGAGCGGGCAGCGAAGACATCCACCGTTTCGGCATCGTGCTGCCAGGTGAAGAAGCGCCAGGTCTGTGGACCGTTTTGAGAAGATGACCCTGCAAGAGGGCGGGTAGCAGGCTCGCCACCGCCGGGCAGGGCGCGGATGAACGCTACCGTTGTATGATCCTGTGCTTCGTTGAAACCCGCCGGGCCGCTTTCCACATGGAGTCGCATGATGGCGCGGGGGCCTGCCAGTGTTTCCTGCGCGTCGCTTGTGGTGGTTGTGGCTTTGAGTGGATACTCTACCGAGAAGGGGTGCAGAAAGAGGTTGGCGTCGGTTTTGCTCGCCGTGTTGTCTTTCGCCCATAGGCCCTGCCACATGGCATAGTCGTCGATATCTGGTGTGCGACTCATCGCCTCGGCGTTGCCGTGGTAACGCATGGCATAGCGCATCGGTGTGGCGGCTGGGCCCGTGGCAGCGTTGAGGTCGATCAGGTAGGGTGCATCGGGGTCATGGACAAACAAAACAGTACGCCGGTAGGTGCTGCGTGGGCCGCTTTCGTAGTCATTGTCTGGAT
>DATGCC010000978.1:0-4824 GCA_035312345.1 Rhodothermales bacterium | reverse complement strand
CCCCTACGCTACCGCCGCAAAAATTGAGCGCGGTGTTAGAACTGCCGCCGCTACCTGCCTTCGATACCTTGCCCATCACTGCTGTCGATCCTGACCTCGACATTGTGCCGGTGCATCCACCGACGCCGTTACCGGATTCACTTCCGAAGCCCGTACCCGCTGTTGCTAGCTACTATCATGCGTCGTTGGCAGGCAACTTCACCGCCAGCGGCGAGCGCTACGATCCGCAGGACTTGACAGCAGCCCATCGCACCCTTCCCTTTGGAACGCGTCTGCGGATCACCAATATGCGCAATGGGAAATCCGTGGTTGTGCGTATTAATGATCGGGGGCCTTTCGTGAAGGGGCGGGGCATCGACCTCTCGCGGGCTGCTGCTGAATTGCTGGGCATAGTCCGCCGGGGGATTGCGCGGGTAACCATCCAGGAACTGGATACGTCGCTTTAAAAGCACGTAGCGGCTCGGTTATGCCGGGTTCAGGTCTACCTTCAAGGAAATGTCTAGGGCCTTCACCGAGTGGGTGAGTGCCCCGCTGGAGATGTAATCGACGCCGGTAGCTGCGATGGCAGGAACGGTCTGAAGCGTGACATTGCCAGAGGCTTCGGTGGCGAACCGGCCGGCTACCATTTCGACGGCCTGGGCCAGCAGACTGGTATCTACCTTTCCATGAGTCACCTGCACCATATTGTCGAGCAGCACCACATCGACGCCGCCGACATCCAGCACCGTTTGTAACTCATTGAGGGTGCGTGTTTCGATCTCGATTCGTAGATCCTGATCTGTCTGTTTCCGGTAGTGCCGGGCCGCTTCGATGGCGGCACGGACGCCGCCTACCGCCGCGATGTGGTTGTCTTTGATGAGAATCATGTCGTAGAGCCCGATGCGGTGGTTTTCGCCGCCTCCGAGCCGTACGGCCCATTTGTCGAGCAGGCGGAGGCCGGGCGCGGTTTTGCGGGTGTCGAGGATGCGGGCGGGATGCGATCCGGTGGCCTCCACCATATGATGCGTAGCAGTGGCGATGCCACTCATGCGTTGCATCAGATTCAGTGCCAGTCGCTCGGCTTGCAGGATGCTCCGCGCCCGTCCGGCAACAGTCCCGAACCGGGTGCCCGCGCTCACCTGTTCCCCGTCCTGCTTCAACCAGTGGACCTCCAAGTCGGCATCGACCGCTGCGAAGACGTGCTCCGCGACGAGCAGGCCCGCCAACACTCCATCGGCCTTTGCCAGAAAAGTAGCCTCTGCTGTGGTCGGCTCAGGGATCGTCGCCAGCGACGTCACGTCACCCGTGCCGATGTCTTCATCTAAAGCACGTGCGACGAGGTCATCGATATGGGCCAGGGTAAGGTAGAAAGGCAACATGAGGGTCAATTTTGGAATTTGGATTGGGGATTTTGGATTGTTTTGGGCAAGCACCCAATCGTAAATCCAAAATCAGAAATCAAAAATCGTCCGCGACGGTGATGTGGAAGACCGGCTGTCCGCGTTCGAGGATGACGAGGACTTTGCCTTCCTCTTGCAATTCGATTAACACGCGTCCCAGCAGGCCCTGGAGTTCTTGCCAGTAGCGCATGCCGAGGGCGTCGTAGGCCTGCACGCGGAGCATTTCGAGGCGGTCGTTGAGGAAGGGATAGGGCGTGTCTGGGAGCCGGTCTTCCGGAAGAGCCCCATAGCGGTATTTGTGATACACGATGTCCAGCGTCGTGCCAAATTCATGGCTGGAGACACCCGATGTCGCATTGGGGTTGATGCGGCGGAGGGCCCGCTGGTTGTCGCCGGTGCGCAGGCCAGAACTGATGACGTACCGGTATTGCGGTAAGTCGTGCTCGGCCAACTTCTCGTGCAGCCGCTCGCCAAGGAGCCGAAGTAGCGCTGCCGCATCGGGCGTAAGGTACGGCACCGAGTAATCCATTTCCTGAAGGTGATAATACTGTGTGTCGGTCAGGGCTACCAGCCGGTTGTCCGCCAGCAATTCCTGGATATCTGCTTCGCCCGCCACACGCCCGACGCCGCGTGCCCGTGCCATCGCTACATGGTCGGCGTTGCGCGTTCGCCTGAGTTGGTATTCTTGCGCAGTTTTGAGATCGTCCACAGTTTCAAAGCGGCGGCTGAGTCGGGAGATAGCCAGCGCCTGGCGCTCCAGCGCTTCGTCGAGTTCGGCGCGGAAGGTTTCCTGATAGGCGGCGATGCCGGTTTGGGTGCGGTGTTCGGCATAGAAATAAAGCGCCATACCCGTCGCGACGACGAGCAGGCCAGCAATGAGCAGGGTACGGGTGTTGGAGGTCATAGGGGAGGCTAAGAAGCCATTACTAAAAAAGTCGTTGGGTGAGACGGGATAATGATAGTTACGGTGCAAAGGTCATTGGGCGATACGCGCCTGTCATTGGTCATTGATTAGGACACGACGTTTTTAGAATGACCAATGACGTGCCGAAGGCACCAATGAGAGCGAGCGCAGCGAGCCCAGTGACAGCGCAGCCAATGACCTTCAATGAAACAATCCTGTCTACGCTGGAGCAGGTGGGAGCATAGGTCGTTTGTATGCACAGAGCCTCCCATCGGACCATTCAATAGAGACCGGACATGGCAGATCAAACCGTATATCACGTCGTTCCCCGCGAAGACAATTGGGCCGTGGAGAAGGAGGGTGCATCACGGGCCTCCAGCGTGGCAGAAACCAAAGCAGAGGCCGTGGCCCAGGCCAAAGAATTTGCAGAGCACCAGCGCCCCAGCAAGGTAGTGGTACACAAAGCCGACGGCACAGTTCAGCAGCATTTCAGCTACGACGCCGACGGTACAACATCGTCAACGGACACGCCCTTGGGTAAACTGAAAGAAGTCAACGCCGATCAAGTGATTGAGGAGATCAAGGTGCAAGGCGAGCACCTCGTGGATCGGGTGCGGGCTATTTTTGAGGAAGGCAACGCCCGACGGATCATTATTAAGAAAGATGGGCGCGCTGTGCTCGAATTGCCCATGTCGGTAGGCGTCGGCGGGGCCGCAGCAGCGCTGTGGTTCTCGCCTGTGCTGGCGGCCCTCGGTGCCTTTGCCGCGCTAGTCAGCGACGTGTCTATCGTCGTAGAGCGCATTCCAGAGCCGCCTGCCAAAAAGCTGCCGCCGAAGTCTTGAGGATGAGCGTATGGGGGTTTGGAAATTGGAAAATAGGAATGGGGAATTGGTAACTTGCTCTAATCATTTCCCATTTCCCCATTCCTAATTCCTATTTTGTTCTCCCATACGCTTCATCCACCCAACCGTCCACATTCAATCAATCAAGTGAGGCAGACGACGCGCCAGGGCCGATGTAACGCTCCATAAACTCGTAGATGCGCAGGATGCGATCCATCCGCTGCTTCGGGTCGCCCGTGCGCGAGAGGTCGTGCCCGGCATTCGGATAGCGGACGTACTCAACGGGGCGGTCCAGCGCTTTGAGGCTTTTGTACAACACTTCGCTCTGGATGACGCCCGTACGCAGATCTTTGTCGCTATGAATGATGAGTAGCGGTGTGGTAATCTGATCGACGTAAGTGAGCGGCGAGTTGTAGTTCAGCACATCGCGGATGGAATCAGCGTCGCCATCTTCCCACGGATAGCCCCCGAAGTGGCTGGGCACAAGCCGCCATGCATTGCCCTCGCCGAAGAAGGTGCTGAGGTCGTAGACACCGCGTTGCGCTACCGCCGCCTTGAAGCGGTCGGCGTGCCCGACGATCCAGGCCGTCAGGTAGCCCGCATACGAGCCGCCCGTCACCACCTGCCGGTCTGCGTCAAGCCAACGGTTTTCGCGGAGCGCGTCCGTCGCCACGGCCAGCACATCGCCTCCCGGGCCATCGCCCCAGTCCTGATAATTGAGTGCCTTGTAGGCATGGCCATAGCCGCCCGAGCCGCGTGGATTGCTAAAGACGATGCCGTAGCCCTGCGCCGCCATAAATTGAAACTCGTGCCACATCGTCGCCTCGCCCGGCCCCCACATGGCCGACGGACCGCCGTGGATTTCCAGCAGCATCGGGTAGTCGCGCCCCCGGTCGAAGTTGGTCGGACGCATCACCCAGTAGGGAATCTGTAGCGTGTCACGGCGAAGCGTGTAGGCTTCGAGGGTGGCGAGCCGTTTGTTTTGCAGCCACGACGCATTGTGGTTCGTCAACCGGCGCGGGTTGTCGAAATCCATCGTGGAGGCATAGAGTTCGTACGGATTCGACGGTTCTGTCAGCACATAATAGACCGTAGCTCTCGACACATCGTAGTCGCGGATGCCCTGCTCGGTGCTGGTGAGTTGCTCGATCTCCAGATCGCGCACCACCGCTTCGCCGTGCATGAACGAGGCACGGGCGCGGTTGGCAGCAAGGCTGTCGGCGGCAAGGCTATCGTCGGAGGCCGGTTCAGGTGTTATTGAGGGAGAGCGTGCTGTCTGTCCTTCATCGACAGAAAGGCGATAGAGTGGGAAGCTACCCTCCGAGGCAGCAGTGAAGTAGAGATACCAGTTGTCCTGTGACCACTTTACATCGCCGAGCGAGCGGTCGAAGCCGAGCGTCAGCATTTCGGGCGGAGTGCGTCCGTCAAGGGCGAAGAGGCCAAGTTCAGTCTGGGCATAGCCAGGGTCGTCGAGGTCGCGGGCGAGGAATGCCACGCGGCGGCTGTTCGGCGCGATGCTCGGCGAAGACAGCGCATAGCCTTCGATGTCGAGCAGGCGGTGCAGGTCGCTGCCATCGGCGTCAACGATGTAGAGGTCGCTGTCGCGCAGGCGGTCCGGGTGAAGGGTGCTGCCCTCGGGGGCACCACTGAGGATGATTTTGAGGCCATCCGGCATCCAGGTCGCGCCGCCAAAAGAGTA
>DATGCC010000977.1:0-14723 GCA_035312345.1 Rhodothermales bacterium | reverse complement strand
AGGTTGTACCAGGGCACCCACCGGTCGTTGAGCCCGAAGAGGTCTGCCTCAATGTTGCCCTGCGCGATCTCCTGCCAGATGGCTTCTCCATCGGGGACGCCGCCAAGGTAGCCGTTGCCATGCGCCGCTTGTGCCCGCTTGAGTTCGGCGATCATGTACTGCAAGCGTTCCAGTACTTCCGGGTTGCCTGTGGAGGCATACATCAGGGCGAGGGCGCTGAGGTAGTGGCCGCCAATGTGACCGCCCAAGCCGCTCGATTCCCAGTTGCCGTACGCCTCTGCTTTGGACGGCAAGCTCGCCTCCTGCAGATACGGGGCGAGCAACCGGTCCGGCTCCATCGCCATGAGATAGGCCAGGTCGCGTTGTTCTGCCTGCTTGAAGGGGCTATCGAGCAAGCGAACGTCGGAGAGGTTGAAAGCCTGGAGGGAGGTGTTCTGTGCCTGTGCAGGCAGGCTAATGACCGCAAAGATCCCGCATGCAAGGAAGAGCACCGCGACAACGGATCGGTTCTTCATAGGATCGTCGGGGTCAGGTTTTGGGGCAGCGACCTCAGCGGTAAAGGGTCAGCCCGTGGGGGTTCAAGCTTCCGGCTGGGTGGAGAATTTGTAGACCGTGCATGAGTGGTACGTCTCACCCGGACGCAGAATCGTCGACGGGAAATCGGGCTTGTTGGGCGAGTCGGGGAAGTGCTGCGTTTCCAGGCAGAATCCGGTCCGGTATTCGTAGGCCATGCCGCCTTTGCCCGTGAGGCTGCCATCGAGGAAGTTACCTGAATAGAACTGGATTCCTGGCTCTGTGGTGAAAATTTCCATCACTCGCCCGCTCGTCGGTTCGGTCACGCGGGCGGCCAGGGCGAGCGAGTCGGCACTGGCATTCTCGCGCTTGAGGACGAAGTTATGGTCATAGCCGGGGCCGAAGCGGATCTGCTCATTGTCTGCGTCAATGCGTGCACCGATGGCTGTTGGCTGTCGGAAGTCGAACGGCGTGCCTTCCACCGGACGCAGTTCACCTGTCGGGATGAGGGTCGAATCGACGGGGGTGAAGGTTTCGGCGTTGATCATCATCTCATGGTCGAGGATGTCGCCGCTACCATCGCCTGCGAGGTTGAAATAGGTATGCTGGGTGAGATTGACGGGGGTGGCTTTATCTGTCGTGGCTTCGTAGTCGAAGATCAACTCATTGTCATCCGTGAGGATATAAGTGACCGTCGCGTTGAGCGTGCCCGGGTAGCCTTCCTGACCGTCCGGGCTGGTGTAGGTAAAGATGAGACCCGTGCCGCGCTCGTCCTCGAACGGTTCGGCGTCCCAGACTACCTTGTCGAACCCTTTCACGCCGCCGTGCAAATGATTCGGGCCGTTGTTAGCTTCGAGCGTATACGTGCTGTCATCCAACACGAACTGCGCCCCGCCGATCCGATTCCCGTAGCGTCCGATGATGGCTCCGAAGTAGGGCGTCTCGTCGAGATAGCTGGCGAGGGAGTCGTAGCCGAGGACGACATCCTCCAACTGGCCCTGGGCGTCGGGGATGCGTAGCGAGACAATGATGCCGCCGTAGTTGGTGACGCGGGCTTCCACGCCATTGGCGTTCGTAAGGGTATATAATTGCACAGGTGTTCCTTCTTCGGTTTGCCCAAAGGGTTGAGGGGTGTTGGAGGTGGTAGCTTCTGGCAACGGATCTTCTTGCTGTTCCTCTTGCGCCGTGCATCCGGCGATCAGTAGCAAAGCAAGTAAAATCAGCAAAGAAGGGGTCGTGAAATGGGGAGGGTTCATGGAAGCGCTTCTTTAAACGTTATTAAAGTGAGATAAAACGTTTCATGTAGAAGATAAGCGCACGGTTGGACTCAAGCAACTTGAACGATTTCATAGATGCCTTCTCGCTAATGATTCGTGTCATTGGTGTTGGTGCGAGCCGCGCCATCTGATGCGTAGAGATAATTTTGGTGGCCTCTGGGGGCACGCGAAACCGTTGGGACGATTGCGACAGATAACAGCGCCGTAATATAATTCCTGGCGTTGCGTAGTGCCATTAATGGCGATGATTTAAATGTTTCAACTTATTTTTGTATGTTTCATTACACCCTTATATATTTCGCTTCATAAGGTAGCCATTAAGATCACACCTAATTGAAGCGGGAGGGTCATGAAAACCAAGCTACGACGGTTTCGTAAGGTGTGTTCTGTTTTCTTGCTTCTCGACGGAAGCGCTTTTAGGCAGCAGGTCCAAACTAGCAAAGTTTGCTTGATCCTTCTACTCATGGTCATATTGTCGCAAGGAGCCTCTGCACAGACGCCTGAGACACTCAATCTCGTTGTTCATGCCGATCAGGGCGATCACACCATCAGCAAACATATCTACGGTCACTTCGCCGAGCACCTGGGACGGGATATTTACGACGGCTTCTGGACGAAAGAAGGCACGGGTGAATGGCATTACAATGAGGAAGTCATCGAAGCCCTGCGCAAGATTCAAATACCCAACCTGCGCTGGCCCGGCGGTTGCTTCGCGGATTACTACCACTGGAAAGACGGCATCGGCCCCCGCGACGAGCGCCCGACCATCGTCAACACCATCTGGGGTGGCGTTACCGAGGATAACAGCTTCGGCACGCACGAGTACATGGAACTGGTCGAGAAGCTGGGCACGGAGCCGTTCGTCGTAGGTAACGTGGGCAGCGGCACCGTTCAGGAAATGGCAGATTGGTGGGAGTACCTGAACTTCCCCGGTGTCAGCCCGATGGCGGATCAGCGCCGCGCCAATGGTCGGGAGGAGCCATGGGGTGTTCGGATGTGGGGTGTGGGCAACGAAAGCTGGGGCTGTGGTGGCAGCATGACGCCCGAGCACTACGCCAACCTCTACCGGAACTTTGCCACCTTTCTGCGCCCGTATGGCGGTGTGCACCCGTTTCGCATCGCCACAGGGCCGGACGCGACCTCGCCCGAGAATCTGCCCGAGTGGACTAAGGCGGTCATGCGCGAAGCCGGTCACATGATTGATGGGCTCGACATGCACTATTATACCATCGTTGGGGGCTGGTCGGGCAGGACCCGCGCTGCCGAATTCGACGAGGCGAGGTGGTTCGCGGCCTTCGATCTCGCTATGCGCGTGGAGGACTACATCAATCAGGTCTCGGCCATCATGGACCGCTACGATCCGGAGAAGCGTATTTGGCTCATCGTAGGCGAGTGGGGTATGTGGCATCAGGTAGAGGCAGGCACTAATCCCGGATTTCTTTACCAGCAGAGCACGCTTCGTGATGCGCTCGTGGCTTCCATCTCGCTGGACATCTTCAACCAGCACGCCGATCGTGTGCGCGGAGCCAACATCGCGCAGACGGTCAACGTGCTCCAGGCGATGATTCTGACGAACGAGGAGAACAAGATCGTTCTGACGCCGACGTATCATGTTTTCGAGATGTACAAAGTGCATCAAGATGCGACCCTGCTACCGATTACTTTGGAGCGTGGAACATACATGCACGGCGACAGGAGCATTCCTGCGTTGAGTGGCTCTGCCTCACGGGACAACCAGGGGCGGGTGCACCTCTCGCTTACCAACATGGACCCGCATCAGGTACGCACGGTGCAGGCTTCATTGCGCGGTGGTACGTTCTCGTCCGTCTCCGGGCGTATCCTGACGGCTGAGGCGATGAACGCGCACAATACCTTTGCAGAACCGCACGCTGTGGAGCCCGCGCCCTTCGAGGGGGCGCAACTGGACGATGAGCAGTTGACAATCGTGTTGCCTCCGATGTCCATCGTGGTGCTGGAGCTTGAGTAATGCATTCGTGCCATTTCATCCTCTCAAGGACGGGATAGCTTCGGTTGATCGGGAAGAGCTTGATCGATCCATCGTTTGCGACTCGCCTAGGATCTAGCCAGAAGAACGTTATGAGAACCCTGATATTTTCTCTGATGCTAGCAGCGACATTTTCTGCCACATCTGGATACAATCTGTTTGCACAGGAACGTGAGGAAAATTCCCGGGAAGAACGGGGGTTCGGAGGGCCAATCGTACTGCAGGAGGATGACAAGGCGGCGTTTCCCGAGCCGCCATCCGGCATCGATGTGAAGCGCGAGGGCATTTCGCACGGTACCTTGGAAATGATTTTGTACGAGTCGAAGACCGTTGGTACAATGCGTAAAATGCAAGTGTACACGCCGCCTGGGTACACCGACGAGAGGAAATATCCAGTGCTGTATCTGTTACACGGAATCGGCGGAGATGAAACGGAGTGGGAACGGTTTGCATCGCCGAACATCCTGCTCGACAACCTCATTGCCGATGGCAAGGCCGTGCCAATGATTATCGTGATGCCAAACGGTCGTGCTCAGAAGAACGACCGGGCTGAAGGGGACGTTTTTGCCTCCGCGCCTGCGTTTGCGAAGTTCGAGCGTGATCTGCTGGACGACGTTATCCCTACGATTGAATCGCGCTACAGCACCTACACTAACCGGGAGAATCGTGCCCTGGCGGGACTATCGATGGGGGGCGGGCAGGCATTGAATTTCGGAATGACGCATCTCGATATTTTTGCCTGGATCGGCGGTTTTTCTTCCGCACCCAACACGAAACCGCCAGTGGAACTGCTCTTGGACCCGGCGACAGTGACAGACCAGTTGGAACTGCTCTGGCTTTCCTGTGGCAATCAGGATGGCCTGTTTGGCATAAGCCAGGGCATGCATGCCTATCTGAAGGAAAAGGGTGTGCCGCATATCTGGCATGTGGACGGGAACGGTCATGACCCAACTCACTGGCGGAACAGTTTGTATTACTTCGTGCAGTTCCTGTTCAAGGAATAGGTTATTGATTCCGTATCTCTGCGTTCCACTTCTCGCTTGGCCTTTGCTCAATCGTAACTCATGGCGAAAATGCAAAGAATCTGCCTGCTCCTGTTGGTCTCGGTCTTCCTTTTTGGCTTCGTGGAAGGCAGGACCGTTAGCGCCCAGGCACTGACTCTCCATGTTCGCAATCCGATCATCTGGGCCGATGTCCCTGACCCCGCTGTCATTCGGGTCGGCGACATCTACTACATGACGAGCACGACGATGCACATGAGTCCAGGTGTGCCCATTATGAAGTCAACCAACCTAGTGGACTGGGAGATGGTCGGGTATGTCTACAACGAGATGGCAAATGCTGACGCGCTGTTCATGCGGAGCGGACAGAACGCATACGGTCGAGGTTCGTGGGCCAGCAGCATTCGGTACCACGATGGCCTTTTCTACGTTGCCACGTTCTCGTACACGACGGGCGAGTCGTACATTTTCACGACGGAGGATGTTGAGAACGGCCCGTGGCACAAGGAGTCGCTCGGTAGTCTCTACCACGATGCATCACTGTTCTTTGATGATGATGACCGTGTATATCTTATTTATGCGGTCGGCGACATTCGCATCATTGAACTGACGGAGGACGCCCTGGCCGTCAAGCAGGGAGGCGTTGACCGAGTCCTGATCCCGAACGTGGGCGGCATCGCGGGGGATAAGTTCTGGGTGCCAGGCGAAGGGTCCCACTTTTACAAGATTGACGGGACGTACTACCTCTTCCTCATTGTCTGGCCCGCAGGCGGGATGCGGACGCAGCTTGTCTATCGGGCTCGCAGTCTCGAGGGTCCATGGGAAGGCCAGATCGTGCTAGAGGACGAGGGCATCGCGCAGGGCGGCATCGTCCAGACATCAGAGGGCGACTGGTACGCTCTCCTGTTCGGTGACCGAGGTGCCGTCGGGCGAATTCCATACCTTATCCCCGTGACCTGGGAAGATGGCTGGCCAGTTTTTGGCATCAGCGGTCGGGTTCCGGCTACCCTCCACATCCCATCGAATGGAACTGGCGTTTCGGGTATTGTTGCCTCCGATGAGTTCGATGATGAAGACCTCGGGCTTTCCTGGCAGTGGAACCACAACCCCATCGGCAACCTGTGGTCACTCACCAAGCGGCCTGGCTACCTTCGGCTCATGACTGGCCGGACCGATCCGAGTTTTGTCGACACGCGAAATACGCTGACACAGCGGGCCTTCGGCCCTGAGAGTTCAGCAAGCACGGCGCTTGATATGAGTGGCATGAATGATGGTGATGTCACTGGTCTCGGGTTGCTGGCCCAAGATTACGGGTTCGTCGGGGTAACAAAGGATGAGGAGGAATCAGCCGTCATTATGGTCGCTTTCCGTGATGGCGAGGCGGCGGAGGTTGAGCGTGTGCCAATCAATCAAGATGTGGTGTACCTCCGGGCGGATGCGGACTTCCGCAATCAGGCAGACGAGGCCACGTTCTTTTACAGCCTTGATGGTGAGATGTGGACACAGATCGGTGACATGCTTCAGATGCGGTACACGCTGACCCACTTTATGGGCTACCGGTTCGCTCTGTTTACCTATGCCACCGAAACACCGGGCGGATGGGCTGATTTCGATTACTTCCACCTCGACGGGCTTGGAGAGCCTGACCAGTGGTGAGAACATTCCTGCACACATTATTCCGGTCTACCAATTATTCACTACATGGAGTATGATAAGAATCGAAATACAAACCAACGTGCCGTGCCTGGAAATTTCGGCTCTATACACAGAGGAAGGCGATGTTATCATCAACGTGTTGAACTGGCACAATGACAGCGCCATCACGACGGACATTGTGTCGGAAGAAGGTATTTTCTGCGGACCGTTCCAGGTATACGAGATGAACAGCCCTGACATCAATGCCTCAAACGACTCCGATCAAGGTCTGATCAGCACAGAGAAGAAACCGGACGTTAGTGCGAAAGGCGCGCAGATCACATACACCTTCCCTGCCCGCTCTTTCACCATGCTTAAAGGCAGAACCCAGCGGTAGTATCGGCACTCAGCCACCTTTTCCCTTAAAACATAAACAGGAAACCTATGCCAAGATGCACGCACCTCCTCACCGCCTGCGCCATCATCCTTTTCGTGGCGATTCCGATTCAAAAAACTACTGCACAGGAGACGCTCAATCTCGTTGTTCATGCCGATCAGGGCGAGCACACCATTAGCAAACACATCTACGGCCACTTCGCCGAGCATCTGGGCCGCGACATCTATGATGGCTTCTGGACCAAAGAAGGCACGGGTGAATGGCACTTCAATGAAGAAGTCATCGAAGCCCTGCGCAAGATCAAAGTGCCCAACCTGCGTTGGCCCGGTGGCTGCTTTGCGGACTACTACCACTGGAAAGATGGCATCGGCCCGCGTGATGAGCGGCCCACCATCGTCAACACCATCTGGGGCGGGGTTACCGAAGACAACAGCTTCGGCACGCACGAGTTTATGGAACTGGTAGACCGGCTGGACACCGAACCGTTTGTTGTGGGCAACGTGGGCAGCGGTACCGTGCAGGAGATGGCCGATTGGTGGGAATACATGAACTTCCCCGGTGTCAGCCCGATGGCGGATATGCGCCGCGAGAACGGTCGCGAGGAGCCGTGGGGCGTGCGGATGTGGGGCGTCGGCAACGAAAGCTGGGGCTGTGGCGGTAGCATGACACCCGAGTATTACGCCGACCTCTACAAGCGTTTTGCGACCTTCCTGCGCCCCTACGGCGGCGTGCGTGCCTACCGCGTCGCCACCGGTCCCAACTCCGGCGACTACAACTGGACCGAGGTCATGATGCGCGATGCGGGTCGCATGATTGACGGACTCGACCTGCACTATTACACCATCACCGGTGACTGGGGCAACTGGGGACACGCCACCGAATTTGGCGAGGACAAATGGTTCGAGTTGTTCAAGAATGCCACACGGATGAAGACATTCATTGAGCGGCATTCGGAGATCATGGACAAGTACGACCCCGAAAAGCGCGTAGACTTGATCGTCGGCGAGTGGGGCACATGGCACGCCGTGGAGGAGGGAACCAACCCCGGTTTCCTCTACCAGCAAAACACCATCCGTGATGCGCTCGTGGCTTCTTACCATCTGGACCTCTTCAACAACAACGCGGACCGGGTGCGTGGAGCCAACATTGCCCAGACTGTCAACGTGTTGCAGGCGATGATTCTGACGAAAGGGCCACAGATGATTCTCACGCCCACGTACCATGTCTTTGAATTCTACACCGTTCATCACGACGCCACGCTGCTGCCCATTGAGTTGGAAGCAGGAGAGTATGCCTACGAGGGCGACTCCATCCCGGCGGTGAGTGCTTCAGCTTCGCGGGATCAAGACGGGACGATTCACATTACACTGACCAACCTCGATCCCAACGCCGCACGAACCATCCATACCGACCTTCGGGGAGCGACCGCTTCTCAAGTGACCGGTCGCATTCTGACGGCTTCCGCACTGAATGCACACAACACGTTTGAACAGCCGGAGGTGGTAATGCCAGCCTCCTTCGACGGGGCACAGATGGACGGAGAGACGCTAACCGTTGAGTTGCCGCCCAGGTCTGTTGTGGTACTTGCGCTGGAATAAGCGAGGAGAAGACAAAGTAAGTAAAGGCGCTTTCGGGCACCGACAACAGACAGATAACTACCTTTATATGGCGCGCCTATGAGTAACGTGACGATCCATGATGTGGCAGAGCGAGCAGGGGTCTCGATTGGGACGGTCTCAGCCGTTATCAATCACAAGAACACCGTGAGCAAAGCCACGCGCCGCAAGGTGTTACAGGCCGTCAGTGAACTGAACTATCGCCCCAGCGCTGCCGCCCGCCGCCGGTTGAAACCCTCGACAGAAAAGAGCATCGGGCTGGTCATCAAAGAGGTGCATAACCCGTACTTTGCCGACATCATCATTGGCGTACAGCAGGCAGCCCGGGCGCAGGGCTTTAATGTGTTGGTGGTGAGTTCAGAGCGTGATTATAAGCTGGAGCAGCAACTCGTCGATTTGCTGGTTGCCAAGGATGTCGAAGGCATCATTATCAACCCGCTGTTCGATGAAAAAGCAGACCTGTCGCACCTCTTCGAGATCAAACGACGCAACATCCCACTGGTGCTGATCGAGAACGTCCGGGGCATTCAGGCCAGCATGGTGGATGTCGACAACGTGGCGGCCTCGAAGGAGGCGGTCAAGCACCTGATCGACCGGGGGCACAAGCGCATCGTGCATTTTGCCGGACCGAAATACTCCATGCACAGCGATGAGCGGATCGAAGGCGTGCGCCGGGCTTTCAGCGCGCAGCGGCTCATCTTCGATGACCATGACATTGTGTATGCGGGAGCCCGCCTCGAAGATGGCTATCAGGCTGGGTTGGACTTCTTCCGCGATAGAACAGAAGACATGCCGACAGCGGTAACCTGCTACAACGACTTGCTGGCTCTCGGCTTGATTCGGGCGCTGCGCGAGCTTGGGCTACGCGTCCCCGAAGACGTGTCGGTGATCGGTTATGACGATATCGACATGGCAAGCTACGCCTCGGTGCCCCTGACGACGGTGCGGGTCCCGAAGGAGCAGATCGGACAGCAAGCGACAGATATTCTGATCCAACACATTGAGGCGTTGGATGCGGGTGTCATCGAGAAGGTTTGCATGCAGGCCGAGTTGGTGGTGCGGGAATCTACCCGTGTACTACCCGCTGAGGAGGCTGACGAGGTGCCCGATCTGGTGGCAACCACCTCTGAGGAATAAACCCCATGCACTCCTTCATCTTAACGGCCTTGTGTAAAGGTTATTGAAACGTATCAATGTTTCTGAAATTGTTTTTGGGGTTTCCGTATTCTGTGGCTCCCGTTGGTAAACAGCTACGGCACCAACCAGCGGACGCGGATCATCCGCATCACCACGGACCCATCATTCAGGCCATTGCATAGACTATGGGATCACGACCAAGTGCAGAACGCGAAGACGGCGCAACACCTTTTACCGCAGGGGAAGGGTCACCGTCCCTCAACCGCCCATCCAACTCGAAAACCGTAACGCTAGGCATCATTGTTGGCAACCGGGGCTTCTTTCCGGATCACCTGTGTGAGGCCGGGCGCAAGACCATCCTTGAGGTGCTCGAACGCGAAGGCATCCGCGCCATCATCACGCCTGTCGATGCGACCAACAACGGAGCCATTGAGAGCCTGCAAGAGGCGCGGCTGTGTGCCGACCTCTTCCGCGAACACCGCGACGAGATCGACGGCGTGCTCGTCACCTTGCCCAACTTTGGCGATGAGCGGGCCATCTCGAACGTGCTGCGCTGGGCTGATCTGGGCGTGCCCGTGCTAGTCCATGCTTTCCAGGATGCCGCCGACAAAATGACCATTGTCAGCCGCCGGGACAGTTTCTGCGGCAAGATGTCGGCCTGCAACAACCTGCACCAGTACGGTATCAAGTTTTCATTGACCAGCAAGCACACGATGGATCCCGAGAGCGAAGCCTTCGCACGGGACCTCCGCCAGTTTGCCGCAACGTGCCGGGTCGTTCGTTCGCTTCGGCAGGTACGGCTGGGGCAGATCGGGGCGCGCCCGGCGGCTTTCAACACGGTTCGTTTCAGCGAGAAGCTGCTCGAACGCAGCGGTATTTCCGTCGAGACGCTCGACCTTTCGGAACTGCTTGGCTGGATCCGTCGCATGGGCGACGACGAAGCACCCGTTCAGAGCAAGCTTGAGGAGATGCGTGCCTATACCCGCGTCGATGGCATCCCGCCGGAGAGCCTGATGAAGATGGCAAAGCTCGGTGTAGCCATCGACCGCTTTGTCGACGCGCAAGGGCTGGCGGCGACGGCTATTCAGTGCTGGACGTCCCTCGAAGAATTCTACGGCGTGGTGCCCTGCACGGCAATGAGCATGATGAGCAACAAGCTCATGGCAAGCGCCTGCGAGAGCGACATCGCGGGGACGATCAGCATGTACGTCCTCCAGCAAGCGTCCAACGTCCCGGCTGCGCTACTCGACTGGAACAACAACTACGGCGACGATGAGAACAAGGGGGTCGTCTTCCACTGCTCGAATCTGCCCAAAGCGTTTTTCGTGAGCGATGGCGAGGACGCGCATCGGATGGATTACCAGGAAATTATCGCTGGAACGGTCGGTAAAGAGAACACCTTCGGCACCATCGTCGGCCGCATCCAGCCCGGCCCGTTCACCTATGCTCGCATTTCCACCGACGATTACGCAGGTGTTATCCGGGCGTACGTCGGCGAAGCCAACTTCACGGAGGACGAGATGAAAACCTTTGGCGGCTACGGCGTCTTCGAGGTGCCGCATCTGCAAGACCTGCTGCGGCACATCTGCGAGAACGGCTTCGAGCACCATGTGGCCGCCACCCGTGCCCGCGTGGCCGGGGCGGTCTCGGAAGCGCTCAGCAAATACCTGGACTGGTCCGTCTATCACCACGCTTGAGGCCCGTACAAAGTCAGCCTCCATCACCCCGAATGACGCAATTATCCATGGCGAACACGTACGCGATTGGGCTCGACTACGGCACGAACTCGGTGCGGGCGCTGGTAGTGGAAGTGCAAACCGGCGAGGAGGTTGGGACCAGCGTATTCAACTATCCATCGGGCACCACAGGCATCTTGCTCGATCCGCGCAATCCAAACCTTGCCCGCCAAGATCCACAGGACTATCTGGATGGCCTGGAAGCCAGCATTCGCGGTGCCCTCGAAGACGCTGCTACCCACGACGGCTTCGACCCGTCCAACGTCATTGGCATTGGCATCGACACCACGGGCTCGACGCCGCTCCCGGTGGATGAGGAGGGCACGCCACTCGCTTTCGACAAGCACTTCCAGGACAACCTGAACGCCTATGTGTGGCTGTGGAAGGACCACACCGGTCACGCCGAAGCTGCCGAGATCACTGCCAAAGCTCAGGAGATGCGTCCCGAGTATCTGGCGAAGTGCGGCGGCACCTACAGTTCCGAATGGTTCTGGTCGAAGATCCTGCATTGCCTGCGCGTAGACTCTGAGGTTTTCGACGCGGCCTACACCTGGGTAGAGCACGCCGACTGGATGCCTGCCGTCCTAACGGGCACAGATCATCCAGATGAACTCCGTCGCGGTGTCTGTGCGGCCGGGCACAAGGCGATGTTCAACGAAGCTTGGGGCGGCTATCCTGATGAGGATTTTCTCTCGGCACTTGATGAGCGGCTGGCAGCCCTGCGCCGTACGTTGCCGAATGAAGCGTACAATGCTGCCGAAGCGGCAGGTGGCCTCACTAAGGAGTGGGCGGAACGGCTCGGCTTGACGGCGGGCATTCCCGTCGCTGTCGGCGCGTTCGACGCCCATCTTGGAGCCGTCGGGTCAGGGATCGCGCCGGGCACGCTGGTCAAGATCATTGGCACCTCCACCTGCGACTTGATGATCGCGCCGCTGGAGCAGGATCTGGCCGATATTCCCGGTTTGTGTGGCATCGTGCCCGAATCGGTGATGCCAGGGCAATACGGGTTAGAAGCGGGCCAGTCGGCGGTGGGCGACATCTTCAACTGGTTTGTCAACTACATCCGGCCCGAAGGCCACGACCACGCGACACTGACGGAAGAGGCCGAGCGCCTGCAACCCGGCGAAAGCGGCCTGCTCGCGCTCGACTGGCACAACGGCAACCGCACGGTGCTCGTTGATCAGCGGCTGACCGGGCTGATTCTCGGCCTGACGCTGCACACGACGCCTGCCGAGATGTACCGGGCATTCGTTGAAGCCACTGCTTTCGGCGCACGGGTCATTATGGAGCGGTACGAAGCATATAGCGTGCCCGTTGAGCGCATCGTCAACTGCGGCGGCATCTCAGCCAAAAACCGCATGGTGATGCAGATCTACGCCGACGTGATGGGCCGACCCTTGTTGATCTCGCGCAGCAACCAGACCTGTGCGCTTGGCGCGGCGATGAGTGGGGCTGTGGCGGCAGGCGCAAATGGGGGAGGACATGCTGATTTTGCAGGCGCTGTCGATGCCATGACGGGTGTGCAAGACATCACCTTCGAGCCAATTCCTGAAAACCGCCAGCTATACGACCGCCTCTACACGCTCTATCGTCGGCTCCATGATGCGTTTGGCGTCGAAGGCATGCAGGGTGATTTATATAATGTGATGAAGCAACTCCTGGACCTACGCGATGAGGTGCGAAGCTGATGGCGTACGAAGCGCTCAAACAAACCGTTTTTCAGGCCAACCTCGATATCGTCGCGGCGGGCCTCGTCGAACTTACCTGGGGCAACGCCAGCGGGGTGGATCGTGAGGCAGGCATCATGGCGATCAAGCCCAGCGGCGTCGCCTATGATTTGCTGGCCCCGGAAGACATGGTGGTGCTCTCGGTAGAAACGGGAGAGGTGCTCGACAACGGTCTTAAACCGTCCTCCGATACACCGACGCATCGCTATCTCTATCAGCAGTTCGAGGGCATTGGCGGCATTGTGCATACGCATTCCAGTCACGCCGTGAGTTGGGCGCAGGCCGAGCGCGACCTCCCGTGTCTCGGCACCACCCACGCCGACCATTTTTACGGCACCATTCCGGTGACCCGTCGGATGCTTGAAGAAGAAATCCGCGAGGCGTACGAGCACAATACCGGGGTTGTTATCGCCGAACGTTTCCAGGAAGGCGACCTTGATCCGGTGCAGATTCCAGGTGTGCTGGTGGCAGGCCACGGACCCTTTGCCTGGGGCACCTCGCCCGAGAAAGCAGTAGAGAATGCCATCGTTCTGGAAGCGGTTGCGAGGATGGCGATGCATACCTACCTTATCAACGCTTCCGCCCAACCCATTGACCAGGTGCTGCTCGATAAGCATTTCCTCCGCAAGCACGGGCCGGGTGCTTATTACGGGCAGAATGGGATGCCGAAGCGCACATAGGATGGGCAGGCTGCATGCCCTGTGACCCCTTCACCGAAACCCCCAAACCTACATGAGCACGCTAGCAACCCTCGACTGGATCATCATCGCCGGGTATTTCATGATCATCATGGGACTGGCCTGGTGGGTGATCCGGCAGCAGACGGATACCACCACCGATTACTTCCTGGCGGGCCGCCATCTGGGCTGGTTCATCGTCGGCGCGTCCATTTTTGCCTCCAACATCGGCTCCGAGCACCTTGTGGGGCTGGCAGGCTCGGGGGCTACCGATGGCGTGGCGCTGGCCCACTACGAGTTGCATGCCTGGTGCTTGCTGATTTTGGGCTGGGTGATGGTGCCCTTCTACATGCGCTCGAAAGTATTCACCATGCCAGAATTCCTGGAGCGGCGCTTCTCGCCGATGGCGCGGACGTTGCTCTCGATCATCTCTTTGGTGGCCTACGTGCTGACCAAAATCGCGGTCGGGATTTTTGCGGGCGGGGTTGTGTTTAGCGTGCTGATGCCGGAACTGAACTTCATGGGGATGAACAGCTTCTGGATCGGGTCGATTCTGGTGATCCTGTTTACCGGCGTCTATACGGTGCTGGGCGGGCTGCGGGCGGTAGCCTACACCGAGGCTTTGCAGACGCTTATCCTGGTCATCGGCTCGTTCCTTGTGTTGATCTATGGCTTGAAAGCCATCGGCGGCTGGGACCAACTGTACGCCATTGCAGGATCCGAAATGTTCGACCTCTGGAAGCCGCTCGTACCGGAGGGGGTCAATGCCACCTGGGCCCCTGTGCGAAACGCTACCGAGATGGCCTGGTATTTCAACGACCAGTATCCGTGGATCGGGATGCTCTTCTGTGCGCCCATCATCGGCCTGTGGTACTGGACCACCGATCAGTACATCGTGCAGCGTGTGTTAGGGGCACCTAATGAGACCGAAGCCCGGCGTGGTTCCATCGCCGCCGCCATTTTGAAACTGTTGCCCGTCTTCATCTTCATCATCCCCGGTAT
>DATGCC010000976.1:0-4815 GCA_035312345.1 Rhodothermales bacterium | reverse complement strand
GCGCTGCGTCGTCATCGCAAATGGTGCAGTTGCGGATGGCATCGATCTGGTCCATGAGCGGCTGCAAGACATCGCTATTTTCGTGGACTTGACCGACGAGCATATCCAGGAAGGCATCCAAGTCCAACATCGACCCATCTTCCCGTTTCACTTCGTAAACCCCGTCGCTGAACAGGTACAGCGTACTCCCAGCAGGCAGGATACGCGAGGCAACAGGATAGGTCACTTCCGGGACGCCGCCGATCAACAGCCCCTGCGTCCGCAGTTGCTCTGCCTCCAACCCTTCCGGCGTATGGTTTACCAGTAACGCGGGCGGATGACCGCCTGTGGCGTAGGTCAGTTGCCGCGTCTTCCGGTTGAAAACGCCGTACCAGATGGTGAAGTACAGGTTATTGTACTGCTTCATCGGAAAGGCATCATTGAGCGCCGCGAGCACCGCGCCGGGCTGCCGGAAATCCACACCGCGCAGGGCCTGATTGCGTAGCACGTTCAACACCGAAACCGAATGCAGCGCCGAGCCGATGCCGTGATCGGTTACGTCGAACAGATACAGGGCAAAGTGCTCGTCGTCGAGCCAGTGGTAGCCGAAGGCATCGCCGCCGAGTTCGGCAGAGGGACGAAAGATCCAGTCCGTCTCGATGCAGCCCGTCTGGCGCGGAGGCAGCAGGGCCTGCACGTACTGCACCGCTTTCGCCAGTTCGTCATTCAGGCGTTGCTGCTGGACCATCAGAGCCTGATAGGCCGTTGTGCATACCTGCCCTACAACGGCTTTCTCCGCACGGGCCTGCAACAGGTTGGTTCTTGAGGCACTGGTTGACAGAAGCATTTATCCGATTCTTTTATCGTATAATTACGATGTACGATGAAATGATACGCACGAATAGGGCAAAGTTGCAAAGGGAACTGAAAAATTTATGAGACGCGCGCCTGTTAAGAAGCCCGGCCATCAAAGGTAGATTGCTGGTACCGGGCATTCAGTAAGTCTGCTAAACAAATGAGATGTGCAGCAACGTCGCCTACCTCCCAAACCCATAGACGAAGCCAATCCAGGGAAAAAAGGGAAAGCCTCCCTCCCCAAACACTTCCGGCGAGGAAAAGAAACCCAGGTCTGCGGACAGGGTCTCGCCAAAAAACCGAAGCCCGCCTGAAAACACCAGCAGTTCAGCGGTAGGAAAAATAAAGTTCTCCGAGATCAGTTTCGTGTGATCCCCGAGACGGTGCTCTAATCCGATAAGTAGGACCGGTTCGCTGGCAATATCTTCCTGTATAAACCCAAACCCTACGCCTGCTGTAAGCGCGGTCTCCGACGTACCATAGGTGCCCACGCCGTAGAAAATGCCTCCGTAGCCCGATTCGCCGGGTACGCCTCCGACCAAGACGCCTGCTGCCAGATCCACCTTATTGGCCTGGTAGAAAGTAAGCTTCGGTGCCGCATAAAACAGTTGGGTGCTGACCCCTGGCACCAGCGAAATGCCACCCGCCAGGGTAGCGACATTGCCCACGCCGAAGCCTACAAACGGGAAGAAGATCTCATACACGGCCAGATAGCCCTCCCCTGCCTGCAAGGATCGGCCCGTCGGGGAGAAAAACAGGCGCGTCGGGTTGGGATCTTCGGGCCGCTGGCGGCTCCGCCCGGCTTCCAAAGGCTGTATGGCTATCACATCGGCCCGGGCCAGGGTCAGTTCGATGCCGCTATCAGTACGGAAGCGGATGACATCTTCGTCTTCGGACACGATGGTTCCCACCAATACAGAGCCGTCGTTCATCTCGATACGCACGCGGGCGCTCTCTTCCGCTGCTGGTTGGTCTTGCGCCCACAGCGCAGGAGCAAGCCAAAGGAAGATCCAGCCAACAACGCACAGCGTGAAACATAGTCTGCTCATCGTATCTCCTGCCAGGTAACGAAACTGGAGACCACACCTTTTTACCGGCTTTCTTCCGGGTACATACGGTAGTGGATGGGATAGGATATCCCCGAACAAGGTTTTCATTATTATTGGTCCTGCTCGCCGCCACGCTGATAGGCCACGTTGCCGCCGACAATGGTGTAGACAACTTCGGTCGTCGGGATTTCGTCTTCGGGGATCGTAAGGATGTCTTTGGAGAGGACAGTGATATCGGCCAGTTTGCCGGGCGTCAGCGTGCCTTTGACATCTTCCTCGAAAGCGGCATAGGCATTGTTGAGCGTGTAGGATTGGAGCGCTTGCTCGCGGGTGAGGCGCTGATCCTCAAAGAACATGGAGCCATCTTTCAGCTTGCGGCTGACGGTGGCGTAGTAGCTCGCAATGGGGTCCACATCTTCGACAGGGGCGTCGGTACCATTCGTGACGATAGCTCCACTCTGCCAGAGCTTCTGCCAGACGTAAGCCCCCTCTTCGGCCCGCTGCTCGCCCAGCCGCTTATACACCCACGGCCCGTCGGACGTGGCGTGGACGCCCTGCATGGAGGGAATAACGCCGAGTTCGGCAAAGCGCAGAATGTCGTCTGGATGCAGATGCTGGGCGTGTTCGATGCGCCAGCGCAGGTCAGATTGGTCTGAATGAGCGGCAAAGGCACGCTCGTAGATGTCGAGCACCTCGCGGTTGGCCCGGTCGCCAATAGCATGAACGTTGAGTTGCACGTCGTTTTCGATGGCGACTTCTGCCAGACGCGCTATGTCTTCAGGGTCGTCGGTGGCGAGGCCCCGGCTATCGGGCATGTCGGTGTAGGGTTCGAGCAGCCACGCGCCATGCGGGCCGAGCGCCCCATCGATAGACCGCTTGAGCGCACGAACCGTCAGCCGGTGATCCCCATAGTTGATGGTTCGGTACGCGGGCATCTTCTCGGCAGCCTCGTCTACCGAGGCGCGGATCATCACATAGAGACGGAGAGGCAACTGGCCTTCATCCACGAGTTGCTTGAAGAAATCCACATTCTCAAACGAGGAGCCCGCATCCTGAAACGAGGTGATGCCTTTCGCCAGCGATTCCTGGGCGGCCAGTTCGGCCTGTTTGCGGGCTTCCGCTAGCAATTCTTCCTCGGTCATCCGTTCGCGTTCGCTGGCCAGAGCGCGCCCCACCAGCCGCTGCGCCGTCTCGCGGAGCATGCCCGTCGGCTCGCCGCGCAGGTCATGGACGATCTCGCCCCCCGCCGGGTTGGGCGTCTCGCTGCTCACGCTCCCGCGCCGCAGGGCCTCGGCATTTGCAAAAGAGGCGTGACCGCTGGCATGCCGCAGGTAAACTGGATGATCGGGCGACACTTCACTCAGGCTATGGTGCGTCGGCACGCCCTCAACGGCACCTTCAGGCACCGTGTCCCACTTCTCCTGGTGCCAGCCGCGCCCCAGGATCCACTCGCCCGGCTCGGCTTCGGCGGCGGCCTCCGCTACCATATCCACAATGTCTTGCCAGGTATTCGCCGTCGTCAGATCGAGAATCATCCTGGCCTGTCCGATCCCCATGAAATGGCCGTGCCCTTCGATGAAGCCGGGGATGGCGAGGTGTCCTTCCAGATCAATCACCTCCGTATTTTCGCCGATGTAGGCCGCGATATCTTCGCTCGTGCCCAGCGCCGCAATCGTATCGCCCCGAACGGCAAGCGCCTGCACCTCGGGCTGCAGCGAATCGACTGTCACGATCTTGCCATTGGTCAAAACGAGGTCAGCAGGAGCCACCTCTGCGGTATCGGTATCACACCCTGCCAGCAGCGCGATGGTCAGAAAAAGGGACAATGCCAGGAAATTGCTCAACGCCTTCATAATCCAGGATTCGCAGTAAATGATAGGGAGATGAGGTCGTTACCGATGAAGCATCGCGTAAAGGATCGTACGCGGAGGCAAAGTAGCACAGACACACCTTCGCTGCAATAGAGGGAGTTAGCATACCCACCCTGAGCGCGTTACGCCACGAGCCGCTGCTCCTGCTCTTTGTACTGGAGTTCGTAGAGTTTGCGGTAGAGACCCTCCTGCGCCAGGAGTTCGTCGTGATTGCCGCGCTCGCGGAGGCAGCCTTTGTGCATCACGAGGATCTGGTCGGCGTGGCGGATGGTCGAGAGGCGGTGCGCGATGACGAGCGAGGTGCGGCCTTCCAGCAGCTTTTCGAGGGCTTCCTGGATGATGTGCTCGGTCTCAGTATCGACGCTGGACGTGGCTTCGTCGAGCACCAGCACTTCGGGATCGTAGACGAGGGCACGGACAAAGGACAGCAGTTGCCGCTGCCCGTGCGACAGCGACGCACCCCGCTCGCGCACATCCTGCTGGTACTTCTGCGGCAGCCGGTCGATGAAGCGGTCGGCCCCGACCAGTTCAGCGGCGTCCGTCACCTGCTTTTGCGTCACCGTCGGATCTTCCAGCGTCAGGTTGCGCTCTACAGAGCCGGAGAAAAGAAACACATCCTGCAAGACGAGGCCAATGTGCCGCCGTAGGTCGCGCAGGGCATAGCGCTGGATGTCTACGCCGTCGATTAAGATCTGGCCGTTCTGGATGTCGTAGAAGCGCAGTAGCAGGCTGATAATGGTCGTCTTCCCCGCCCCCGTTGCCCCCACAATCGCTGCCGACTGCCCCGGCTCGATGGTGAACGACACATCGCGCAGGATCCAGTTCGGCTCGGTGCCATCTTCGGCCCAATCGGCAGGGAGTTCTTCGTAGGTGAACCAGACGTTTTTGAACTCGAGGCGCCCGTTGAAACGCTCGACGGGCACGGGATCGTCGGTTTCGGGCAGTGCCTCGTCGCGGTCGAGGAGGCCAAAGATGCGCTCGGCCCCGGCCATCGCGCTTTGCAGTGTGTTGTACTGGTCCGAAAGGTTGCGAATTGGCTCAAAGAACTGGCGCGCATACTG
>DATGCC010000975.1:0-2187 GCA_035312345.1 Rhodothermales bacterium | reverse complement strand
TAGGCCATGTCGCTGTTCGGCTCCAACTCCTCTTCTCGGTGCGAATGCAGGTGGATGGATGTGAGCGGTTGCAGCGTGAAGCTCCGTCGTGCCGCCACATCCTCTCCCAGGATACGCCCGACAAAATCTGGCAATCGGGCTTCCAGCAGGGCGGCATCATACCGGGGCGAGAGCAAGACGTAGGTATACATCGGTGGCCAGTTGAACGCCTGATAAATCCAGGCTCCCTCAATGGTACCCAGGCTGGAGAACGAGGCCAGAAAATCGAAATGGATATGCGATGTGGCCGGGAGATCTTGCACCACGCCGGTCACGGTGAGATCGAAATTGTTTTCAAACGTGAGCGTTTGTCCCAGCGGATTCTCCTTACCAAAATATTTCTCGGCCATCGATTTCGTAATGACCACACTCATAGGAGCGTCAAGCGCAGTCGCAGGATCGCCTGCCACGAAAGGGAACGAGAAGACCTCGAAGACGGTGGAGTCGGCAAATAAGAAATCGGGTTCGGCAAAACGCTGATTGGCCCCTCGGCCAATGATCGGCACGTTGAAAACGCTGTAGCGCATGAAGCGAACCGTCTTTTCGATGACGCCGAACTCATCTTCTAGCAGGGGAGCCAGCATGCCCGGCGAGGCAGCGGTGCGTACCTCCTGGCCTTCATTCTGGAGTCGGTTCTCTACGACCCGGTAGATGTGGTTGGCATTTTCGTGGAAACGGTCGTAGGAAAGCTCATGCTGCACGTAGCGAATGATGAGCAAGCAGCAGGCGATACCCACGGCCAGACCCGTGAGGTTGAGGAACGCATACCCGGTGTGCCGCCGGAGATTGCGCAGGGCAATCTTGAGGTAGTTCTTCAGCATGATGGGACCTCTGGCAGTTTCATAGGAATAGCTATAGGTGGTTTTTGGCGGGGTGTGCAGCGAGCGGCGCAAGCAAATGCTAACCACATCGCGCCAGTAGCGCCAACGGGCCTGTGCCAGTCCCAGCCTTTTGGCACGAATCTGAAACAGGTCATCCAGATCATCGACTATCTCGGGATGCCGATGCGGCGCGGTACATCGTTCTAGCAACCACGAGGCGGCCTGGGGCGGTGTCATTGGGCTGTCGTGCTTTGGCGCGTTCATGGTTATCCTGGACTGGGGTAAAAGTCGAGCCCTTCCCACATGCGCTCTCGGGCCTGGCGCATGGCGGTGACGGCTGCGCGACCGACTCCGGTAATGTCATAGAATCGCTTGCGGCGGCCGCCACGTTCCTGGGTCACTTCGCCCAGATAGGAGGTCACAAACCCTTTCTTTTCCAGACGGTCCAGGGCGGCGTACACAGCTCCCATTGTGACGGCGCGGTCGGCTCGCTGCTCGATGCGTTGTTGGATAGAGACGGCATAGGCGTCCTCGGTCAGCCCGCAGACGGCCAGCAGCACCAGTTCCTCAAATTCGCCCAGCGATAGATGGCTCATGAATCCTGAAATCGAGTGAGTGGACAGATATTATCGCAAATGTAAGGAAAATAGTTGCACGATGCTGATTTTTTGTTTAAGGTTCGGGGTTCAAGGTTGGGGAGCGAAAAACCTGAAACATTGAACCTTGAACCCCGAACCAACTCATTCATACCGCAGCGATTTCACCGGGTCCGCCACGGCAGCTTTGATGGCCTGATAGCTGACCGTCAGCCACGCGATGGTAAGGGCCAGTACAGCCGCCAGCACGAAGGTGCCCACGCCCACGCTCGTCCGGTAAGCGAAGTCGTCCAGCCAGCCATTCATCACGAAGAAGGCGATGGGGGCGGCGAGGACGAAGGCAATCAACACCAGCATGGTGAATTCCTTCGAGAGCAACAGCGTGATGCTGCGGACGCTGGCCCCGAGGACTTTGCGGACACCGATCTCTTTCGTCCGTTGCTCGGCGCTGTAGGCGGCGAGGCCGAAGAGGCCCAGGCAGGCTACAAAAATGGCGATGCAGGCGAAGAAGGTGAACATTTGCCCCAGGTCCTGCTCGGCGCGGTAGAGCCGGTCGAAGTCTTCGTCGAGGAAGCGGTAGTCGAACGGGAAGCCCGGCGCGAACCGCTGCCACTGCGTCTGTAGATAATCGACGGCTTCGGTGGCATCGCCCGGTGTGAGGCGGAAGGCGACGTAGCTGATCCAGGGCTTGATGTTGATAACCACAGGCGCGATCTCCTGGTGCAGCGACT
>DATGCC010000974.1:0-3038 GCA_035312345.1 Rhodothermales bacterium | reverse complement strand
CTGAAATCGCGGTCGTGTTGCGACAACACGGTCTCGCGCTGTCGTCGTGGCAAGGAGACCATGAAGGCTCACCTGCCAAAACAGACCATTTAAGGCATTTGCCTTCTTTACACATGTCCATACTCATATAGCACAGTCCGTCCTAATATCCTTTTCTCTCCCTCCCCCTCTTCCCCTCGCTGACTACATATAAAACGTTTCTTTTGTGTAAGAACGGTAGGAAGAACCTATTGAAGGGACCATGTTCCAAGTGCTTCCTGTTCTTCGCATAGTACCGCGTAGACCGTCTACCTTAAGGGAATGGTATGCTCGTACGACACTAAAAAGGGCAACCTTTACACCTGCATTTTTAGTACCTTTTCTGTTCGCGCTGGATACGGATTCCAGCAACCCTGCTATCAGCATGGTGCGCACTCTCAGCATAATTCTGGGCTACGGAGCGATGTATGCTCTGTTTGCCGCGTTAGGACCTACCTTTGAGGTAGCGCCCGGCGTGGGCCTGTGGGCACCCCTGGCGGGACTGAATCTGGTGCTGGCCATCCTGCTCGGTTGGGTCTCGCTGCCTGCCATCTTGCTCGCAACGGTGGCGGGCAGCATGTTCATGAGGGACCCCGCTTTGTCGGTAGAGCAGGCGGTGCCCCTCGCCCTCATCGTCGCCCTGGGCTATAGCGCAGCAGGGGCATGGGTACGGCGAAAGCGAGCCACGACGTCCTCCATCTCGGCGGTGCGCTTTATCCAGCCGGTGGCGGCGGCAGGCCTCGTCTTGCCCATGGCGATCAACCTGCTCTCGGTGGCAACGCTCACGTTTATGGGGCTTGAAGGCTACGCATGGGCCACCTATGCCCCCACTGTGGTAGCCAGATGGCTCGGCGATGTGGTAGGTATCCTGACGCTGGCCCCGTTGCTGCTGGTGATGATCGAGCCGTATCAACCGGCGTGGGGCACCAAAGCCGCCTCGGGCAAGGGCCTCTTGCCCGCACGGCAACGCGCCCCCATCATCGAGTTTGCGCTGGAGCTGGGCGGCATCGTGCTGGCGATTTACTTCGCCTTCTTCCTTCCCGATGCTGATAGCTTTCAGTATTACGTATGCCTGTTGCCGCTGCTGGCTATCGCGTGGCAACACGGATTGTTGCGGGCTATCCTGGCCGTCTTCTTGCTCAACGTGGGCATCGTGCTGGCGCTGAGCATGCAAGAAGCTCCGCCCTGGCGCGAGATTCAGCTTTTCATGATTGTGCTGGCGCTCCTTGGCCTCTTCCTCGGTGCACTGATGGCCCACAGCCGCCAGCGCCTCACCGCCTTGCGAGAAGCGCATCAGGCAGCCCTGGAGAAAATCGAGGAATACACCGTGGCGCTCGACGGGGCGCGCAGCAACCTCGAAGCACAGGTTCGGCAGCGCAAAGAGGTAGAAGAGACGCTGCAAACCTCGGTGGATGATCTGGCAACGAAAACACAAGAGCAGGCCCAGCTTAACGACAAATTACGCACATCGGAGCAGGCGTTGCAGGAGTTGAATGCGCGGAAGGACAAGCTCTTCTCTATCGTCTCGCACGATGTGCGCAATATGCTCGTCTCCGCCATCGGCTTCTCGAAACTGCTCATCAGCGACATCGACACGCTGCCGCGCGACATGGTGAAGGAGTTCGCCTCGCACGTCCATAGTTCGACCACGAACACCTACGACCTGCTCGAAAACCTGCTCACCTGGGCGCGGATGCAGACGGGGCGGATGTACTACCAGCGAGCCTGGCACGGCATCCACGACATCGTGCAGAACAACATCACGATGCTCCATAACAACGCGGCGCAGAAGGACATCACGCTGGAAAAAAAGACCGACCGGGACGCGCAGGTCTACGCCGACCGCAACATGATCAATTCGGTCCTGCAAAACCTCATCACCAACGCCATCAAGTTCACCGAGCGCGGCGGCACCATCACCATCGCGTCCCGCTCCTACGACAACACGGTCGAGATCTCGGTGGCAGACACAGGCGTCGGTATCAAGCCCGAGGATGCCGAGAAACTCTTCCGCATCGACCAGCATCATTCCTCGGAAGGCACCGAGGAAGAACACGGGACGGGCCTCGGCCTTGTGCTCTGCAAGGAGATGATTGAGAAGCACGACGGGCGGATCTGGGTGGAGAGCGAACCCGGCAAAGGCTCCACGTTCTGCTTCACGCTGCCCTGTGTGCCAGAAGCCCCCGAAGAGTTTACGCTCGACTTCAGCGAAGAGCAGGTAGCCGAGGAAGCCTAAGAACTTTTTGAGCGTTCTGCATGCGTTCCTTCTCCCTTGATGAGTGAGGGTGTCAGTTTTCCCGTGAATTCCCCCTCACTCTGTCTCTCTCCCGCCAGGGGAGAGAGGACGCCCAATCACTGTTTTGCCAACCTTCAACCGTTTAGGGTTAGAAATGGAGCCGCAGCCCCAGCCGCACCTGCCGGGGCATGCCATAGTGGGCCGGGAGCGCCGTGCGATACTGGTAGTACATGCGGCCACTGCCCTGATAGTCCGCCATTCCACCGGGCGAATCCAGGTAACCATCGTCATCTGGCTCACCTGTTGCCCCCCACACGCCTCGAACATTATCTGCGTCCAGCAGATTCTGAACCCAGACGTAAAACATCAGGTCAGCCCCGCCTACACGAAAGCCACGCGATAGCTGTACGTTGAGCAGCTTGGACCACGGCATACGCTCGCCGTTAATCGGACCACGAAGACCCGTAAGATTCACACTCTGATTCCATGGATAGGGATCCAGAAAATCAGAGTAGGGCAAACCGCTCTTCACATCCGCAAAAAGGCTGACCCGAAATCGCTCCAGTGGACGAATGCCCCCAAGCCGAGGCCCTTTTCCGTGTCGGATGTGGTACTCGGCCATCAGCTTCATTTGATGGCGACGATTTCCCTTATAAAATAAGGCCGATGGATAAAAATCTATGCCTCCAAATATGCTTCCGCTGGTAGACGCAGGAAAACTAGCGACATCCTGCCAACTATAATTAGCCTGGAGCACAAAATCGGATTGCATCCATTCTACACC
>DATGCC010000973.1:0-3614 GCA_035312345.1 Rhodothermales bacterium | reverse complement strand
TTCTCTACCAGACTTTTCTGCGATTCCCAGAAATAGGCGAAGGGCTCGTAGTCCGTCTGTTCCACGTAAATATTCGTCTCGCCACCCAGGTAGTAGTTCCTTTGACGACTCCATTCATAATCGACGACGGCTTGGAGCCCTTTCATCTGTTTCTGGACCGCAGCATCGGCAGCTTCCTGTAGGTGCGAGTCGAGCGTATTGTAGACGACCAGGCCCGCCGCGTACACGTCGATGTCGGTGCCATTTTCTTCCTTTTCGCGCTCGGCCCAGTCGTTTAGCCAGTTGCGGACGTATTCGGCAAAGTAGGGCGCAAAGCTGTCGGTGACTTCGGAGGAGCGGAAGTTGGTTTCAGTCAGTTCGTCCCGGTGCTCGGCGTACACGGCCGGGTCGAGGTAGCCATTCTTTACCATCTGCTGCATCACTACGTTGCGCCGTTGCTTCGATAGCTCCGGATTGCGCACGGGGCTGTAGCGGGTGATGGCCTTGAGCATGCCTACGAGGGTCGCGCTCTCCACCACATCAAGTTCTGCTGCCGACTTGCCAAAGATGGTGCGGGCGGCGGCTTCGATGCCGTAGGCGTTGTAGCCAAAGGGCACCGTGTTCAGATACATCTCGATGATCTCGGGCTTCGTATAGCGCCGTTCGAGCATCACCGCCGTCACCATCTCTTTGAGCTTGCGGGTGGGCGAGCGGTCGAAGCCGATCTGGTCGTTGTAGAGGTTGCGGGCCAACTGCTGCGTGATGGTCGAGGCACCACGCAGTTCACCTTTGCGAACGATGTCTGCTACCGCCGCCAGGATGCCCTGCATATCGACGCCCCAGTGGTTGTAAAACCGATGGTCCTCGGTAGCGACCAGTGCGTTGATGACGTGGGGCGAGATTTCCTCGAAGGTGACGTGCGAGCGGTTTTCACGGCCAAAGCGTCCCAGTTCTACGCCATCGGCGGTGTAGGCTACCGTGGCGAGATCGAGGTTGGGGTTTTCGAGCTGCGTCAGTGAGGGCAGGTCGCCGGTGAACATGATGGTGAGCAGGAACACGCCCATGAAAAGCACAAAGCCGACGAAGGCCGCTGCCAGCGCCGAGAGGGCCACCGCGGCGTCAATCTTTTTGTCGTCGTTGCCAAGGTGGCGGCGGAGAAAGGCGAGGTAGCTGGCTTTCCAGCCGGTGGCTGCGGGCCGGGAGGCGGGGCGTGCCTGTTGACGATGTCCATCGCCTCCGGCAGACCCGCGACGGCGCTGGTCGGGGTCCTGAAAGTATTGTTGCAGTTCCTCGTCGGTGTAATCCTGCATGGAGGTCGCTTCGGAATTTTAAAGGAGGCTATGAAACTACGAGTCTATGCGAGCAGCACAATTTGTCATAGTCTCCTAGATTCTCAGGCTCTTAGACTCAGGTAGTCACCGCATCAACTGCCGGGAAGGGCGCTCCGTTCCATCACCACGCTGCGCTCGCCGTCCCAACGTAGCAACGTCAAGCCATCGTTACAGAGGGTGCCGAAGGTGCGTCCGTAGGTCCATGCGCCGAGGTTCAGGTAGAGCCCTCGGGAGACGGTCTCCAACACAGGCTGGTGGCTGTGGCCCATCACCACAATATCAGCGGGCGTGTCGGTCAGGATGCGAAGCGCGTGGGCGTGCAGCAGGCGTTTGGTGGAGGGCTTCAGTTCTTCCGAGTGGAACTTGCGATTCATCCACCGCGCCAGCCGAAAGCCGGTGTCGCCCGGCAACAGCGAGCGGTAGAGCCACACGGGCAGGGGATGGCGCAGCACGGGTTTCAGGTAGCGATACCACCCTTTGCTGCCGGGCGGCGCATCGCCATGGGTAAGGTAGACGGTATGATCGTGATGCACCGTTGTCAACTCGTCGAAAATGACGCGGACGCCCAATTCTTGCCTAAAATAGTCGCGGTGCCAGGGGTCGTGGTTGCCCACAAGATAGGTGATGGGTACCCCGCGATCCGCCCATTCGGCCAGCAGCGCCAGAAACCGCACGTAGCCTTTGGGTACGAGGGTTTTGTACTCAATGTACTCATCAAACACATCCCCAACGAGATACAGCGCCTCAACCTCGTCCTTGTGGGCACGCAGGCAGGCCAGGAGGTCGGCTTCGCCTTCTCTGTCCGTAGCGTCGCCGCCTCGGCCCAGGTGGATGTCGGAGAGGAAAAGGATCATATAAGGATAGAAGATAGGGAAGAGGGAAGGGCGAGGAGGGAAGCGGGTTGGGTTACCGCCATCCCTATGTGTTCGTCCGTTGCGTGTCCGTACAAAACGGGTATCCGTACACCAACCGCCAAGAACCCGCAAGCTAACCAACCCGCAGCGATCTTTTGCGGTAGATTCGCAGGGCTGGGCAGGAATCTCGCAACCTTCCCCCCTGCAAGGCGCTATAAAAGGCGTTCGAGACGACTTCCGCCGCGCCTGCGTTCCCCGTAGGTCGGTTTCTAATAGCACCTGACGCATGTATCAGAATACGTATAGACCTTCGCTCCAGCAGGTTTTTCCGCCTGTCATCAAAAATCTGCTGATTCTCAATGGCCTCGTTTTCCTGGCGCAGATTGTACCCTCGACCAACCAGTTGCTCGTAAGCTGGTTTGCGTTGTGGCCGATGGGCGTCCCGTATGTTAACGTGCCTGACTTTTGGCCCTGGCAACTGGTTACCTACGGTTTTCTGCACGGTGGATTCGGGCACATTCTCTTCAATATGTTTGCCCTCTGGATGTTTGGTATCCAGATAGAAAATGCCTGGGGGTCGCGGCGCTTTGGGATTTACTACTTCGTGTGTGTCATCGGGGCCGGGCTGGTGCAGTTGGTGGTGTCCACGCTGGCCGCGCAGGCAGGCGATGTCTACCCGACCCTCGGTGCATCGGGTGGGGTTTTTGGGATCTTGCTGGCGTTCGGGATGATGTTTCCGAATCAAGAGATCTATCTGTATTTCCTTTTCCCGATCAAGGCAAAGTGGTTCGTCATCGGGTATGGCGCGCTGGAACTGTATTTCGCGGTATCTGGCACGCAGGCGGGGGTCGCCAACTTTGCGCACCTCGGCGGCATGGTCTTCGGACTGGTGCTCATCCTGTACTGGCGCGGCAAGCTGCCCTTTAAGCCCGAGCGAACCATACGTAGATGAGGAAGGATCGGTTACTAGTTACTGGTTCTCGGTTTCTGGTTGATCGTTGAACATGTAAAACCAGTAACCAAGAACCATCAACCAGAAACCTCAGCACGAAACGCGTCTTGTTTTGATCTGGCAAAACCTTTGGTGGGGCGAGGCGGTATCAGAAGGCCACACCGTTTTCGTCCAACAAGTCTTGTTTTAGCAGGTCAGTGAGCCGGTTTGCTCCTGGCTGGAATGGAAAGCAGGAGAGTAGCCCGTGAACCGTTTTCAGACGTGGTATAGCGCGTTACCCAGAGCATTGCGCACGTTGTTAACCATCAACGTAGTGATCTATGTATTCTGGGTGCTGTTGTTCGCTCATATCCCCGCGACCAAGGATTTCGTCTTTGCGCATCTGGCGCTCAACCCGAATCTGCCGGATATCCTGTTCGAGCCGTGGCAACTGCTGACGTATAACTTTCTGCATCTGGGTGATTCTGCAAATCCAGGTCTGAGTTTTAACAGCCTGCT
>DATGCC010000972.1:0-2606 GCA_035312345.1 Rhodothermales bacterium | reverse complement strand
TTAGGACTTACGCAGTTGGGTTGAGAATATAGGCTGGATCGGCCAGATACCGTCTTACTGCTTCTCGTATGATCGACAGTTTCGACTCGTAGAAACTCACCGCCTCACGCAAACGATGCACCTCCAGACGCAGATACGCCCGGAGCGAGAACAATATGTGATTGCGCTGTGCACGTTCACTACGACACTGGCTGCGCTCGATGCCACAATACTGCTTCGCTTGACGATGGTACGTCTCGATACCCCAGGCAAGGTCTGCCAAGTGCTCTCGTTCGGCTTCGCTCATCGAAAGATCATTCGTGGCCCAGTAGTCCGCGCTGCCGTCTCGGCCAGCTGTCCGAAATACACGCACAAAACCGAAGCCTTTCAGGTGTACTTCACGGCCTTCTTCTGGTATGGCTACTTCGCACACCTGGCGGTTGTGGCTATCATCAGGGTTGACAAGACGATTCTTCTTCAGGCGCGTGAAGAACGCCCACGAATGACTACGCACCGTCTTGAGATTCTCCAGGCTGCTGTACCAACTGTCGAAGACCACGTATTCGGGCGAAAATCCGCGCTCTTTGGCCACAGAGAGCATATTCCGAAAGTGCTTGTTCTTCGACTTTCCCCCGAAAGGCTTGTCGTAGAGTCGGAGATCGACCGGGATATGCGCGGCCTCTGCCGAGCACGTGGTGCGCTCTCGCCAGAGCAATGTCAAGAGGTTAATGCCCTTGACGACGCTTTTATGCTTACCGCTCCAGTGGTGGGTGACCAGATCCATCTTCTTGGCGTAGGGTTTATCGAGCGTCGTGTCGTCGAGTACAAGCAAGCCTTCTTTGGTCTCGACGAAGGCTTCGGCTTCCTGCCACAGCGCCTCGGTATCGGGAGGCTGTCTTTGGAGCAGGCGTGTGAAGGCATCGTGCGCTGGAGCCTGCTCGGTGCCCGCATGGGGCTGGCAACGTGCGGCTTCGGTGCAGGTAAAGACCTTCTGTGCAGCAATCAGAAAGTGGATGTAGTCGAGGTCGTCACACTTAGGCGGGTTCATAGCGGCATCGTTGTAAGCATCAGTGTACTACTTCTACGGATTGCTCAACAACAGATCCGACATCCCTCAACTGCGTAAGTCCTACTATTATTACAATCATTAACAGAGAGTGAAGGATCTTCTCGCGCAGCAATGTCCAGCCCCTTACCTCCTACGCCTCACCCCATAACCTGGCATCTCCTGTTCGTACGCGGGCACGGGCTTCGGTTTGATGATTCCCTTCATCACCAGCGCCATCACTACACCGGCTATGAAACCGCCGATGTGCGCCCCGTACGCTACGCCGCCCACCGTCTCCTCCGCGACCATGATTGCGCCGTAGCCGTTGATGAACTGGAAAACGATCCACAATCCGATGGCGACGATAGCGGGCACAGACACGATGAAAATGAAAAACAACGCCCGCACCTTGTTGCGCGGAAACAACACGATGTAAGCTCCCAATATCCCAGAAATAGCCCCTGATGCGCCCAGGTTGGGGATGATGCTATCTGGATCCAGTGCGATCTGGGCGATGGTGGCAGCAAGCCCGCAGGCTAGATAGAGCACCAAGAAAGCCCCATGCCCGAAGCGGTGCTCGACATTGTCGCCAAAGATCCAGAGATAGAGCAGATTGCCAAAGAGGTGCATAAATCCGCCGTGCATGAACATCGCCCAGAGGATCGTCAGATAAATGGGCGTTGGACCGGGAGCCTGTGGAATCGCGTAGGGTTCTCCATCCACCGTTACTGTCTGTGAAACCGTGATGTCAGTGCCGGAAGTGATTTCGGCAGGCACAACGCTGTGTCCATAGGTGAAGGCTTCGTTGGCACCAGCCCCCTGCAAATAGAAAAAGACAAACAGGTTGGCCAGAATCAGCGCCCATGTAATGAGTGCCGGGCCAGATACTTTGCGATTGTCATCGCCGATGGGAAAAAGCATGTGGGCGCAGAAGCCATGAGCATTTTGTGCGAGGATCAGAAAATAGGGAACCGGATTGTTTGATAGCGGCTACCTTGTTTCCTTGCTTGCAACGTTACATGGATACGCAAAACGTGTTGCGTGATACGTAATGTTGCCTGTTGTAACCCGCTCGCCCACCTACAAACCGCTTCCCCACTCGCCCTTCCCCCTTCCCTATGATCCAACGTATCGCCATCCTGGGCGTCGGCCTCATCGGAGGCTCGCTGGGGCTGGCCTGGAAGAAACACCGTGCCGACCTGACCCTCATCGGATATGACCTGCCGGAGGTGCTGGATCTAGCCTTGCAACGTGGCCTGATCGACGAACGCGCCGCCTCGCCCGAAGCGGCCGTGCGCGAGGCCGATGTGGTGGTGTTGGCCGTCCCCCTCGCCCCCATGATGCGGCTGCTGGAAACCATCGCGCCGCACCTCGCGCTGGGCACGCTCGTCACCGATGTCGGCTCGGTAAAGACACCTGTGATGGAGCAGGCGCGGCGGGTGCTGCCCGCAACCAACCCCTTCATCGGTGGACACCCGATGGCGGGCTCCGAGAAAAGCGGCCCGGCCCACGCCGATGCGTTTCTGTTCGAGAATGCGACCTATGTGCTCTGTCCCCCCGAAGGCATATCCAGTGCTGT
>DATGCC010000971.1:0-6814 GCA_035312345.1 Rhodothermales bacterium | reverse complement strand
CGCCCACCGACAGCCCGCCGATGGCATAGCCGGGAAAATTCATCTCCACGAGCCGCTTTGCCGATTCACGCCGGACATCCGGGTATACGACGCCCTGCACAATGGCAAAGAGCGCCTGATGATGTCCATACGGCGGCTCCGTCTCCGCAAAGCGTTTCTTGCAGCGAGCGGCCCAGCGGAGCGTCAACTCGTTGGACGTGAGGGCGTATTCCTTTGAGACATCGCCCGGCGGGCACTCGTCCAGCACCATCATAATGTCCGACCCGATGGCCCGCTGCGTATCGACGACCGACTCCGGTGTGAACCAGTGGCGCGAGCCGTCGATATGACTCTGAAAGCGCACGCCTTCCTCCGTGATCTTGCGTCGATCTGCCAGCGAAAAAACCTGATACCCCCCCGAGTCGGTGAGCAAGGGGCCGGGCCATTGCATGAAGGCATGGAGGCCACCTGCCTGTTTCAAAATCTCGGTGCCGGGGCGCAGGTAGAGGTGGTAGGTGTTGCCGAGGATGATTTGTGCCTGCACGTCGTCGAGCAACTCGCGGGGCTGCACCGCCTTCACGCTACCCACCGTCCCGACGGGCATGAAGATGGGTGTTTCTATGTGACCGTGGTCGGTTTCGAGGCGACCAGCGCGGGCCTCTGTGTTGGCATCTCGATGTTCGAGGGTAAAATGCATGTGGTGGGGAAGAGTATAGGTTGAGGGTTCGGAGTTCAAGGTTCAAAGTTGATGGTGCTGAACCTTGAACATGAAACCTTGAACCTCAAGCTACTCGCGCCGTGGGAAGGTCGAAGGTCGGCGTTAGTTCCGCCTGGAGGTGATGGAGCAGGGCGAGGTGGTCTTCGGGACGGAGGCCCACTACGATGGGATCGGCAGCGGTTTTAATCAGCAAGAGCGTTGTGGGCCTCTGGCTGACGAACGTTTGCGTAGCCGCATAGCGAGCATAGTGCCGGTGAAAAAGCAGCGGCTCCAACGGCTCCACGGTGTCCATCTCGTCGTAGGGCACCGCGCAGGTGCGTTTTCCCTGGCACAGGTGAAGGCCCTCTGGCTCGATGGTTACGGTAACGGCAGGTTTAAAACCGAGGATACCGAGCAGGACGAAGAGCACCACGCCGACGCCTTGCGCACCCCAGAAGAGCAGCGTTGCCGGATCGGCCTGCATCGTGGAGCCGAGTAGCGCCCAGGTTAGATATTGAGCCAGCAATAGCATTAGCAACAGCATAGAGACCACGATCAGGTACATCGCTTCGGCCTGGCGCTCGTCGTCCATGACATGCTTCAAGAAGCGCCCTAGCAGCGAAGAGGCTGGATGGAAACAGCGAGGAACGTAGAATGTGCGGTGCAAAACAGACTAGGAATTTGTTGAGCCTGGGCGGAGAAAGCGTCGCCAGCGTGAGGCGATTTACTCGTCGGTCTTTTCCGATGTGTTCTTTGGTGTAGCGGGAGCCTCCACCGTTTCACGAGCCGCCTTTTTTCTGAGGAACGCGCGGCGCTGGAACCATGAGCGGCGGCGGGGACGCTCTTTTGTGAGCAGTTCTAGCGTCATCTCGTCGCGGTAGGCTTTGTAGATGGTCATGATAATGGCCGTGGCGGGCACAGCAATCAGCAGGCCGAAGATGCCCATGAAGTAGCCAAACACGAACAGCGAGAGCAGAATCAAGACGGGATGCAGGCCCACCTGATGGCTCATAATTTTGGGCGTTAATACGCTTGATTCGAGTATGCCCTGGCCCAGTAGCACGGCCACCACCTTCAGCACATCCCAGTACCACGGATCGCCAAAGATCAGCATGAGCAGCACGCCGAGGATCATGGTGATGAGCGCGCCGAGATTGGGGATCATGTTGAGCAGCCCGGCGAGCAGCCCCAGAAGCAAGGCAAACGGTACATCCAGCAAGACGAGTAGCACCGACACGTTGAACGCCGCGATGCCGCTAATTAGAAGCTGACCTCGTACATAATTACCTACGATACCGCTGGCTTCCAGCAGATAGTCCCGTCGTCCATCAAAGGTGGGGAAAAGCTCGATGAGGCGGCGGTGAATGAAGGGGTAATCCTTGAGCAGATAGAAGAGAACGACGGGCAGGATGGTGAGCGTCGTAATCAGCCCCAGCACCGATGAGATCGAGCGGAAGACGCCCTGCACGAAATTGGGAATGCCTTCGGCCAACTGTTGGGCCTGCTCTCGGATGAATGCTGTCAGCCGGGCATTGATGTCCTCTTTATTAATCAGCCCGGTGTCGTCCATGCCACTGAGCAGGGTGGACGAGGCAATCCACTCACGCACTTCGTTGATGCTGTCGAGGATGCGCTCGGCGAGCGTCTTCAACTCGCCGACGATGTTGGGCACCAGCAGCACCACGAACAACACCAGCACACCGATCACGAGGGCCGTAATCACGGTCGAAGAAACCCACCGGGGCAGCTTAAAACGTTGCTCTACCTCTGTGACCAACGGGTTGAAGAGATAGGCCAGCAGGTACATCGTCCCAAACGGAATCAGGATGCTGCTTAGCCGCGCGAGGAGCCAGATGAACAGCAGAAACCCGGCCGATAGCATCAATGCCCGTGCAGCCGGTTGTTTGCGGAGCGGCCACAGCAAGATGACGCCTGCGGCAGCTACCAGAATCGGGTTCAGAAAGTCGCCCGAGTTTGGGGGCAGCGTCATCTCATAGAGCAACACCAGAAACAATACCAGCCCCCCGGCAATGAGAACCGTCTCGAAAGCGCTGGGGCGCACGAGGGCTCGCTGTTTTCCGTCCTGTACCTCAGGCTCGGTCATAGGTTACTGGTCCTGTTCTTCGCTGGACGACTGAGGTGTCGGGAGGGGCGTCGCGTCGCTGGTGGATGTGGTAGCGGTAGAGTCTTGTACATTGGCCTGGGCTTTCAATCGCTCTTCCCAGGCTTGCAGTTCCCGCTCGCGCTGCTGAAGCTGACGGAAGCTCTCTTCGATGGCTCGCTCGCGCACCTCAAACGGTGCTTTCTCCACGTAGCCACGCTCCTCGAAGTAGCGCTTGAAGAGCCAGTTGTGCTTGCCTGCTTCCATCAACTCGGCAAAGCGGAAAGCGCCGAGCGCGCCCCAGTTGGTCATGTTCTCGGCATTTTTAGAGAGGGCGCGCAGGTTGGTAGACATAGCTTGCAGGGTGTCCGCCGACGCCAGCAACGAGTTGTAGACCGCCGGGTCGTTCACGAATTTCGCCAGCGTGCCCTCGCCGTTGTCGATCTTATAGAGGATCGACTCGATGCCCTGCGTGGCCTGGTCTGCGATGCTCACCAGCGCCTCCGCATTGTCGCCCAGGTTGGATACGAGGCGGCGCGTCTCGTTGGTTGTCTCCACGAAGCCGTCGTAGAGCGTCGGGTCGTAGATTATTTTTCCGAGGGTGCCTTCTCCGTTGCGGATGTCCAGCATGATCTGCTCGAACGAGGTGGCCGACTCCTCAAAGCGTTGCACCGAGGCCAGGGCTTTGTCCGTGATTTCGAAGAAGTCGAACGGATCAATCCCCTGGATGAAATCGCCCTCTTCGATGGGTTCTTCTTGCGCGAGGCCCTCCGCCGGATTCACCAGCACCACGATCATGTTACCCACGAGGCCGTCCGTTTTGATCTGGGCCTGCGTTCCCGTGTTGATGAGGTGGCGGGCGCGTTCCTGGATCGCCATCGTCACCACTATCTTGCCACGGGGTTCGGTCGGGAGTTGTACACTTTCCACCCGGCCCACATTGATGCCCTGGAACTGGACGGGAGCGCCCGGTTGTAGCCCGGTCACGCGGCTAAATTGCGACCGCACGTAGAAGGTGTTGCTGAACAAAAAAGACCGGTTCGCCAGTGCAAAGAGCGCGATCATGAACAGGGCCAACCCTGCAAAGACAAGGATGCCAACCCGAACCTGACGTGACATAAAGACCTCCTGGTGGTTAAGTAGGCATTAGGAAATGGTTGTTAGTAGCTATGCTCGACTACGTTATTAGTTTTCGGTTCTCGGTTTTCAGTTAAAAAACTGATTACTGACAACTGACCCACTGATAACTATGCTAGCAAATCTTTACCCTGAGGGATGTTTTTTTGCCTGGAATCACCATTTCCCAACTACTGTAAAGTGAGCATTATCAACAATTAGCCCTTAAAGAAGTTGCGCAGGACGGGATGGTCGGAGTTGCTCACTTCGTCGAAGGTGCCGCTCTCCAGAATCTCGCCCTCGTAGATAAAGTAGGCTTTGTCGGTGATGATCTCGGCGCAGAGCAAATCGTGCGTGATGGCGATAGATGAGATGCCCCGCTCGTCGCGCAGCCGCACGATAATGTCGGCAACGGTGCGGACAGAGACGGGGTCGAGGCCCGTCGTGGGCTCGTCGTAGAGCAAGATTTCAGGTTCGAGGATGATGGCGCGGGCCAGCCCGATGCGCTTTTTCTGCCCCCCGGAAAGCTCGGCGGGAAACTGCGGCGCTTTGTCTACGAGGTTCACCCAGTCCAGCGTTTCCTCGATCCGGTCTTTCCGCTCTTTCTTTTTGAGATCAGTGTGTCGTTCCAGCAGAAAGTCGAGGTTTTCGAAGACCGTCATGGAGTCGAACAGCGCGCCGCTCTGGAAGAGGTAGCCGATCGAAAGCCGCATCTGGTCGAGTTCATCGCCTTTCATCAGGTCGATGCGGCGGCCCTTGACCCAGATTTCGCCTTCGTCGGGTTCGAGTAGCTTGACGATGTGCTTGATGAGCACGCTCTTGCCCGCACCCGATCCGCCCATTACCACCGCCGAGGTGCCGCGCTCTACGTCCAGTGTTGCCCCCTGCAGCACATGCTTGTCGCCGAAGCTCTTGTGCACCTCCCGCATATCGATAATGATGTCCTCGGGCGGCGCATCGGCAGGCCGCGAGTCGGGAGTGCTGGTGGTGGTTGGTTCTGACATATTTTAAGAAGGCAAGTCCTACGATCCGATGTCACCAAAGAACATTAGGGAGAGCCGCACGACGAGGACATCGGCCAGCAGGATCAGCAGCGAGGAGAGCACGACGGCCTGCATGGCCGCCTGCCCGACTTCGCGGGTGCCACCGCGCACGGTGTAGCCGAGGTAGCAACTCACGATCCCCACGATAAACCCGAAGATGCTGGTTTTCATGGTATCGACGATGAGGTCGGAGAAGCGGATCGAGGAGAAGGCGATGTCGATGAAGACGCGGTAGTCCATGTTCGAGGCGAGTACGGACTCGATGTAGCCACCAATCATCGCCACAATGTCGGCGCAGATGGTGAGGATGGGAAACATGATTACGCACGCCAGCACACGGGTGATGACGAGGTAATGAAAGGGCTTGA
The DNA here is from genome assembly GCA_035312345.1 of Rhodothermales bacterium. Lineage (GTDB taxonomy): Bacteria > Bacteroidota > Rhodothermia > Rhodothermales > DATGCC01 > DATGCC01. Next base: position 1,510 of record DATGCC010000971.1, on the reverse strand, counting down.
GCGCTGCCACTTCGAGTGCGTCGATTTGCTCCGTCACGCGCATCGATCCAATCTCGGCGGCGATGCCTGCGCCCAGCCGTCCCGCCAGCACCAGCGACGTAATGACCGGCCCGATCTCCTTGAAAACGGACAGGGCCAGCATGTTGGGCAGCACCGCTTCGGCCCCAAACCTCGCCAGTGTACCCCGGCTCTGCATCGCCAGCACGATGCCGATAGAGAGACCCGTCACGAGGATGAGTACGAGGCTCTTGGTCCCGGCCTCGTCCATCTGGTTGAACAACTCACGCCCCTCATACGGCGGCCGCCAGAACCGTTTGAAGAACTCTAGCGCAAAGGTGGACAGGGCACCTATGCGCTCGAAAAAGTTGCCAAGCAGCGAATTGGGATCAGCAAGCATAGGCAGATTTCGGGCTAACGGGCGGCGAAGAGGATGGAGGGTAAGGTAGGGCGTAAAACGTGAAACGTAAAACGTGAAGGCGCTTGTTTCGACGTTTCTATCAATACCCTTACCCCAGATCAAGCTCGGGGCAGGCTGTTTTACGTATGTACGTTTTGATCAGTACGAATACTCATAGAGCAGCTTAAACTGGATCGCTCGGGATTGGCGGGCGATGAGGCGGGCCAGCAGCCAGTTGTACAATTCGTATTCCAGCGTGATGAATTGCTGGCTCGTGGTGGTAAGAGTGGTCGCGTTGTCCCGGTTGGTGTTGCTGAACGAAATAGGCCAACTCACAGCGGCATAAAGCCGAGGCGAGAGGTATTTGCCCGCCGTCACCGTGGCCCCCTGCAAGCCGTCCTGCTGGATTTCGATGACATCCAGGCCCAGTTCTTCGCCCGCCGCGCCTTCTACGATATTGGCAAGCTGACCCAGCGCCAGCCCGGCCCCGACATCTTGGACGCCGCCCAGTTGGAAGGCTTTGTCGGCAGGGCGGCCTGTGGCAATATAAGAGACGATGTTGGTGTAATCCGTCTGCGGGTCTGAGCCCAGTTCAATGTCAAGTTCATCGAGGCGGCCTGTCACGTCGAGGGTGATGGTGATTTCTGCTTCCTGGCTACCACGCGATCGCACGACGTAGGCTGCTTCGATGTCGAGCCGCGGATCTGTGGCCGGGCCGTTAAAGGTGAGCAGGCCTTTCTGGATGTTAAAACGTCGTCCAAACTGGTTGATGTAGCTGCGCTCCTCAATCACATCGATGGTGCCGAAGAGTTGCTGATCCTGATACGGCTCTTTTTGCAGATCCAGCGAGCCTGTAAACTGGATGTTCATGTCCGGGTTGCCCCGCGAACGCAGCCACACATCGCGGTCCATCGTCACCGTCAGGTCCATGGCAAGGGCGTCGTAGAAGACGAACGTCGAGGTGTCGGCCTCGGTAACGCGGATGCCGAAGTTGCGCTCCAGCATCAGCACATCGGCTTCGGTCAGGGTGACGGGCTCGAACTGGGCTGCTGTCGTCTCGTCGGTCAGGTAGAAGTCGGCGCTTTGCAGATTAACAGTGCCGGTGAGGACGGG
>DATGCC010000970.1:0-8202 GCA_035312345.1 Rhodothermales bacterium | reverse complement strand
GTTCCAGAGGAAGTCGAACTGGAAATCCTGCACGATGCCGATGACCTGTCGCTGCTGCCCTTCGAAATCGACCAGCCGTCCCAGCGCTTCCTCCAGGGAGCCGAGGTGCAGGGTGCGGGCGGCGGTTTCGTTCAGCACCAGCGCATTCTGCCAGTCACTGGGGAAGTCTTCCGAAAACGTGCGCCCGGCGAGAACTGTCAGGCCCAGGTTGTCTGCAAAGTGGGGATCGACGGCATAGGCTACTGCTGAGGTCGAGTCTGTCGTCTCGGTATTCACGAGCGTGACGTTTTGCTTGAAGCTGACCGCAGGCAGCCCGGATGTGGCCGACACGTCCACCACATCGGGATGGCGCAGCAGTTCGTCACGGAAAGCCGCATACGGCACCTCCCGCAACTCCACGTTGACGATCTGCTCTTTGTCGAATCCGAAATCTGCCGAGAGGAAGTATTCGGACTGCTGGTAGATCAAGATGGTAGAAATCACGAATACGAGAGCCAGCACGAACTGAAACACGATCAAGCCCTTGCGCAGCAGCATACCCGATCCTTGCCTATTTCTAATAATTCCTTTGAGGACTTTGGCGGGCCGAAAAGAAGAAAGGTGCAGCGCTGGATACAGTCCGGCAAGCACACCGACGATCAGGCTGAGGGCGATAAACAGCAGGTAGAGCTCCATATCCTGACCGAAGTCGAGAGCAACGGGACCGAAGTCATTCTGGACGAGCAGTAGGCTGTTCCACTGCGGTAGCAACACGACGAAGAAAAGCAGCAGCGCCACCACGAATGCGCACAACGCAATCAGCACAGCCTCGCTTAAAAACTGCCGGACGATCTGCACGCGGCTGGCCCCGACCACCTTGCGCACGCCGACTTCTTTGGCGCGCTTGAGGGCGCGGGCCACCGACAGGTTGATGTAGTTGATGCACGCTGCCAGCAGGACGACCAGGGCCAGCGCCGCCAGGAAGTACGCAAACGCCGTCGGGACAATCGCGCCTGTTTCGCGGGCGAGGATCGGGCCGAGGTTGATGTCGGCGAGGGCCTGGAGGTCGAAGCGGCTCGCGCCCGCCTGCACCTCGGTGGTATACGGACGCACCACATCGGGCAGCTTGGCAGTGAGGGCGGAGGGATCGGCATGTTCGTCCAGGAGCAGGTAGGTGTAGTAGGTAAGCGCGGACCAGTCGGGCGTGTTGCTCATGTCGTCGGCTGAGAGGACTGTGGAGAGCGAGGCCACGGCTTCGAATTCCAGATGGGAGCGCATCGGTGGATCTGCAAAAACGCCGGTGACGGTGAAATTCCCGACCTCATCAATGGTGAGGGTCTGACCCAGAGGGTCATCCCCTCCAAAAAATCGGAGGGCTGCCGCAGGCGTTAGCACGATGCTGTGTGGCTCATTCAGCGCCGATTGTGGATCGCCCGCCACCAGGCCGAAGCTGAAAACACGGAAGAAGGAAGCGTCCGCATAAAAACCGCTGACGCCGAAACGCTCATCGCCGAACGAGGAGGCTTCTGCCATGCGGCGCAGCCGGACGGTTTCCTGGATTTCGGGTATCTCGTTTTGCAGGAGCGGAGCCAGCAGCGGCGGGCTGGTGGCATAGGTGTGCAGCGTCCCATCCGCGCTCGACCGACCGTCGGAGATGACGCGGTAGATCTGGTCGGCGTGTTTGTGAAAAGCATCGTGGTTGGCCTGGTCGCGGATGACGGCAATCACGAGCAGGCAGACCGCCATACCCACTGCCAGCCCCAGCACGTTGATGGATGCATAGACAGGGTGCCGCTTCAGATTGCGGAGCGCAATCTTGAGATAGTTGGACCACATAGCCAGCCTCCATTGAATGTCTGTGAGCCGCTCTCCGCGCCGCTTAAGCTTGCGCCAGTACACCTTGCGGTATTCCGCCTCTGCACTGGCCGCTTCACCCAACACACAACTCGCCTCGTGAAACGCCTGTTGCGATGACAGCCCCTCACGTTGCAGATGGGCGATGTGGTCGCGCAGGTGCCGTTCGAGTTCATCGAGATCTTCTCGCAAAAAGCGGCCTCGGTACCGATACTGCCGCCGCCACTGCGCCATGGCCCGTTCGAGGTCGAAATTATTCATAGCGCAGGGAGGTGACAGGATCGACGAGGGCGGCTTTGATGGCCTGATAGCTCACGGTCAAGAGCGCGATCAGGAGCGCCGCGCCACCCGCTACGAGAAAAAGCCCTGGGGTGAGGTCGATGTGGTAGGCGAACCCATTGAGCCATTGGCGCATGGCGAAGTAAGCCAGCGGGCAGGCCATCACAAAGGCCACCGCTACGAGACGCAAGAAGTTTTTCGAGAGCAGAGCTACGATAGACGGTGCCGTGGCCCCCAGCACCTTGCGCACGCCGACCTCTTTGGTGCGTCGCTGGGCCGTAAAAGCGGCCAGGCCAAAAAGTCCGAGGCAGGCGATGAAGACGGCGAGTGCAGCAAAGACGCTAAAAATTTGCCCCAGTCTTTCATCGGCGCGGTGCAGCGCATCGAAGCGCTCATCGACGAAGGAATAGTCGAAGGGCAGGTGCGGAGCGAAGGTCGCCAGGCGATCTTGGATAAAGCCCAGCGTGCTGGCAAGGTCCTCTGCCTGAACGCGCACCGAGAGGTAGTAAAAATCCTGATCGATGAAGAAGACGATGGGCTCGATAGGCTCGTGCAGCGATTCCACGTTGAAGTTTGCCAGCACGCCAATAACCTCGCCGCTCCGGCTGCCGTCGCCAAAGTCGAGTCGCTCGCCGAGGATGGCTTCGGGCGAACCGTAACCCAGCCGGCGCACCACTTCCTCATTGACCATGAACGCGTTCGTAGAATCGTTCGCCTGCGCCGGGTCGAAGGCCCGTCCTGCCCGAAGGTGCAAGTCGTAGGTTTCGACGAAGGCATGATCCACAGTGTAGAAGCCTGTACCGATGTATTCCTGCTGGTCGGCACGCCGTACATTGTAGGTCCACAACTGCGTTGAAGGAATCAGCATAGACGCCGAGGCATGCATTACGTTTGGATGTTCCTCTAGAGCGCGGGTCAGTGCCTCGGCCCGTGCGCCTGTGCGTCCGTCGATAGGCACGACGACGATGTGCTCCTTGTCGAATCCCAGGTTTTTGCCGCGTACATACTGCATTTGCTGGTAGACCGTGCCTGTGCAGACAAGCAAGGCAATAGAGATCACGAATTGAAATACGACGAGTCCCTGCCGGGCACGGACGCCCTGCCTGCCCGATGCTGTACCTCCCTTTAGGGTAATGGCAGGTCGAAAGGCAGAGAGATGGAAGGCCGGGTACAGTCCAGCAAGCAAGCCCATCGCGAGGGCAAATCCTGTGAGCACCAGCCCGTGCATGAATGTGAGGTGGAGGGTGCGGTCGCTTAGGTTGTTGAAGAGGGGTACAGCGACCCACAGGAGCAGGGCGGCCACAAGGAGCGACAGCAAACTCAGCAGCACCGACTCACTGAGAAATTGCCGGACGAGTTGCAACCGATGGGCACCGACAGCTTTTCGTACACTGACTTCGCGGGCACGCTGCATGGCGCGGGCCGTCGCTAGGTTGACGAAGTTGGCACAGGCAATAAGCAGGATAAAAAAGGCAATCGCGGCGAAGAGGTAGACAAAGGTGATGCTGCCATTGGGTGCTACCTCCGATTGAAGGTCAGAGTAGAGATGAATATCGGTGAGGGGTTGCAGGAAGAGGTTGAAGACTTCTCCTGGCTCCAACTCGGCCCGTACATGGCGGTCCACGAACGACGCCAGCTTGGCTTGCAGCGACGCTACCTGCGCCTGTTCTGGCAACAACACGAACGAGTAATTCTGAACAAATACCTGCCAGCGATCAAAAGGGCCATTCAGATGATCGATGCGCCCGAGGAAGTCGAAATGCACATGGCTGTTGGGTGGGAGATTCCGAAGCACGCCGGTGACCGTGAAGTCAACGGGTGTATTACCTGTCTGGTACGTTAGCGTCTGACCGATAGGATGCTCGTCCCCGAAATAACGCCGGGCGGTTTCCTCGGTGATCACAACCGCGTCCGGGGCATCGAGCACGGTGCGGGGATCACCAATCAATAGCGGAAAGCTGAATACGTCGAAAAAGGTAGAATCGACCACAAAAAAGCGCTCCTCTCGAAACTGCTCGTCGCCCACCTGCACGATGGGCTGAAACGTTCTGCGCAGGCGGGTGGCCGCCGCAATTTCCGGGAAGTCGGCCTTCATCTGCGGGACGATGGGATACGACGTATTCGCAGAAACGTGGGTGTCGTCTCCTTCACCACGCTCGGCGATGACCCGGTATATATGGTCGGCTTGGCGATGAAAGCGGTCGAAACGCAGTTCATCCTGGATATACAATGCGATGAGCGCACAACAGGTTAGGCCCACTGCCAGCCCGAAAATGTTGATAAAGGCGTAGCCAGGATGCCGTTTGATGGTGCGCAGGGCGACTTTCAGGTAGTTCTTCAGCATGGTTATTTGGTGCTGTATGGCAGGGGTAATCTGCCCGTGCCGTTTGAGTTTGCGCCAGTACACCTTGCGGTATTCCACCGCCGCACCCGATGCTTCGCCCAACGCCCGACTTGCTTGGTTAAAAGCCTGCTGCGGCGACAAGCCCGCCTTCTGCAAATGCGTGACGTGATCGCGCAGGTGCCGTTCTAACTCGTCGAGATCCTCCCGCAGAAAGCGACCCCGATACCGGTACTGCCGCCGCCACTGTGCTAGGGCTCGTTCGAGGTCGAAGCTATTCATAGCGCAATGATTTCACCGGATTCGCCACGGCGGCTTTGACGGCTTGATAGCTCACCGTCAGCAGCGCAATCAGCACCGCCAGCCCGCTGGCCAGCAGGAAGATGCCCACGCCGAGGTCGATATGGTAGGCGAAATCTTCGAGCCATCGCTGCGCGACGAGGTAGCCGAGCGGAATAGCGATGACGCAGGCAATGGCGACGAGTTTGAGGAAGTCTTTCGAGAGAAGCATGACGATGCCGGGTACGGAAGCGCCGAGGACTTTGCGCACGCCGATTTCTTTGGTGCGCTGCTCAGCGGTGAAGGCGGCAAGGCCAAACAGGCCCAGGCACGCGATGAAGATGGCAAGGAACGAGATGTAGGTAAAGATCTCGCCCAGCCGCTCTTCCGATTCATACTGCGCCCGGAAGTCCTCGTCCAGGAAGGAGTAGGCGAAGGGCACATCAGTCAGGAACGGCTGGGTCGTCTTTTCAACGGTGGCGATAGCGTCGGAAAAGGTACCGGGTCGTAGCCGTGCTGAAAGGAAGGCGCTGCCGCGAAACTCGGGCCATAACACCAGCGCAGTAGGCGTAATCGGCTGTTGCAGGGATTGTACGTGGAAGTCTTTCACCACGCCCACCACCGTGCCGATAAAGTCGGCAGAGCGAGGGTCGCGGACAATTTGCTTACCCAGTGCCTCTTCCGGCGAACCCCAGCCAAACTGGCGCACCGTCTCTTCGTTAATTAGCACCGTCACGAACGCCTGTCCCTCCTCATCGGTATACGGTTCATCGGAGGCGGTATCCTCCGAGAAATTACGCCCTGCCAGCAGGTCCAGGCCGTAGAAATCGACGAAGTTATAATCCACGTAGCCCTCGCCGATGCCAATGCCCTCGTCGGCAGGCGTCCCACGCTCGTTGTAGATGTCGCCGCTCCCGCCTGCACCTGGCACCGCCGACGACAGCGTCACATCGACGATCTGTGGGTTTTGAAGGAGTTGCTCCTTGACCGCATCATAATTGGCTTTGAGCGGAGTTGCCACGTTAGGGGGGAGCACCAGCACGCGTTCCTGGTCGAAGCCCAGATCCTGGGTGCGCATGAACCGCAATTGCTGGAAAACGGTGATGGTGCCGATGATGAGAAACGCCGAAATTGCAAACTGGAACACGACGAGTCCTTTTCGCAGCAGCCCGCCCCGCTGGCCTTCTGAAAACGTGCCTTTAAGCACTTTGACGGGTGCAAAACGTGAGAGGAAGAAGGCCGGATAACTCCCCGCCACAATACCTACGAACAACGCAACCCCAATGAGGCTGGCAAGGAAGAACAGGCTGGCGTAATCAAAGACAAATTCTTTGCCAATGTACTGGTAAAACATCGGCAGGATGAGCCGTGCCAGCCCTACCGCCAACACCAGCGAGACGAGGCTGACGATGACGGACTCGCCCAGAAACTGGGCCACCAGTTGTGGACGTTGCGCGCCGACCACTTTGCGCATCCCCACTTCCTTTGCCCGCCGCGCCGACCGCGCCGTAGAGAGGTTCATAAAGTTGATGCACGCGATCAGCAGAATGAAGCCCGCAATGATCGAAAACATGTAGATGTTGCGCAGGTTGCCCACCGGTGCTAACTGGGCATTGAATTCGCCATCGAGATAAATGTCGGGCAAAGGTTGCAGGAACAGGTCATATTTATAGCCCCGCGAAGTCGTCTCGTCGCCGACGTAGCGCTCCAGAAAATCGGGGAAGCGAGACGCAATCTCATCAGGATCGGCATTGGGATGTAGCAAGAAGTAGGTGTGCGCCACACGGCCCCGCCAGAACCAGCGGTCCATGTCATCCCCCGTGTTGATATCGCCGCCATAAATGTTGTTCAGGAAGACGGAGGGGAGCAGGAAATCAAACGTAAAGTGCGAAGTACGCGGGATGTCGGCCAGCACACCCGTAACGGTAAAATCAAAGGTGGTGTCGAGCGGAGCACCACTCGGGGCGCGCATTTTCGGATCGATGGCGAGCACCTTGCCGATGGGGTCTTCCTCGCCAAAGTATTTCTCGGCCATCGATTGCGTCAAGACAATAGATGTTGGTTGGGAGAGTGCCGTTTGTGGGTCGCCATTTATCATCGGCCAGCTAAAGATGTCCAGCGCGGCCGGGTCAGCGAAGAGGCCGCCCCCTTCGGGAAAAACCTGGTCGTCATACTGAATGTCCCAGGGGTCGTCTGGATTGACAAGCTGGACGAACCGTGCATACGCGGCAATCTCAGGATACTCTTGCTGCATAGTCGGTCCCCACAGGATCGACGAGGACGCATTCGGACCACTTTCGCCCGTTGAGAGCCGCGTGGAGGTGAGCGAGAGGCGGTAGATCTGGTCGGCTTGTTCGTGGTAGCTGTCGAACTGTACCTCGTCTCGCACGAAGAGCAGGATGACGAGGCAGCACGCCATCCCGATAGCCAGCCCGCTGACATTGATGAAAGACGAACCTGGATGCCGCTTCAGGTTGCGGAGTGCGATCTTGAGATAGTTCTTCAGCATAGCCAGTCTCCATTGGATTTCATTGAGGCGCTTGCCGCGCCGCTTGAGCTTGCGCCAGTACACCTTGCGATATTCCGTCTCAGCACCCCAGGCATCCCCCACGGCCGCTACCGCCGCGTGAAACGCCTGCTCTGGCGCATGGCCTTCTCGCCGCAAGTGGGCGATGTGGTCGCGCAGGTGGCGTTCAAGTTCATCGAGATCCTCCCGCAGGAAGATGCCCCTATAGCGATACTGCCGTCGCCAGGTTATTATAGCTTTTTCGAGATCAAACATGAATGAGAGCTTGAGCTTTCAGCCCTCAGCTCTAAGCTGTCAGCTACAAGCAATCGATTTGAAGCTGATAGCTGACGGCAATAGCTGATAGCTTGATTAACCAAAGGCAATCTCTGGCCCCCAGAGCTTGACCAGGATCGCGTTGAGGTCGAGCCAGTGCTGCTTCGTCTGGGCCAGTACCTTGTGGCCGTTCTGTGCCAGCCGGTAGTATTTGCGATCTGGTCCGGCTTCGGAGGGTTGCCAGTAGGCTTCTACCAGACGGCGGTTTTCGAGGTCGTGCAGCAGGGGATAGAGCTTGTTGGCCGTCCACTTGATTTTGCCGTCAGAGAGGTCGTGGACGCGCTGGATGATCTGGTAGCCATACATGTCGCGCTCGGCCAGCAGCGTCAGCATGATGGGTTCGAGCGAGGCGGCGACGAGCGCTTTGGGCAGCATGGGCAAAGAGCTATATCAGATTCTGAGTTAGTCTGATAAACCCTACGCAGCGGTCGAAGATTTGGTTACAGCGGAGGCACGAAAAGATGAGACTGGGAGCCTGAGAGCCTATGAGGCCAGGAAAAGGCCAGAAGACGAGCCCCTAGACTCATAGCTTCTTAGATTCACGGTCTCTTTTGTTTTCACGTAACCCTTCTGGCGAAAGCCCGTGTCTTAGGGAGTGAGCAGGCAAGAAACCGCAATGGAAATTTCC
>DATGCC010000969.1:0-2685 GCA_035312345.1 Rhodothermales bacterium | reverse complement strand
TTCCTTTCTGGATGGCGTCCGCGGGATGCTGCGGCGTATTGCAGCAACGCTCGGCGAGCAACCCATCGTCGTTGCTACCGGCGGGTGGAGCCCTTTTCTTGCCGACCACATCGACATCGATTACCTCGATCCGCACCTGGTTTTGCGCGGGATTGGGGCACTGATGCAGTTGAATGCGAACGAATAGAGATCATTTGTGCAGACGGACGAACACACGAGTCCATCCCTACGAATGCCATATTTGACGGATAGCGATAACCTCCGCCTCACCCTTTCACCTTTTCTCCCTTTTCTAAAATCATACTTCATCCATCGCGTAATACTGGTGCTGTTCGAGTTGTGCGCCGATGCGAGCGAGCACCATTTCGATGGCAACGCGGTTGTGACCGCCGCGGGGAATGATGATATCGGCTTTCCGCTTGGACGGCTCCACGAATTCGATGTGCATGGGCCGTACGGTGCGTTCGTATTGGTCGAGCACGCTCTCGATGCCGCGTCCTCGCTCAGTGATGTCGCGGCGGATGCGGCGGAGCAGACGGATGTCATCAGCTGTATCGACGAAAATCTTGATGTCCATCCGCCCTACCAGCATCGGCTCGGCCAGTACCAGAATGCCTTCCACAATGATGACCGGGCGCGGCTCGACGGTCTGCGTCTCCTCCTCGCGGGTGTGGGTGGTGAAATTGTAGATGGGCTTTTCAACCGCCTCGCCTGCCAGTAACGCATCAATGTGCTGCCGCATCAGCGACGTTTCGAGCGCATCAGGGTGATCGAAGTTGATGGCACCACGCGATTCAATAGGCAATTCATCCAGGGCGCGGTAGTAGGCATCGTGGTCAAGGACAGCGATGCGCTCAGGACCAAACGCCTGAATAATGCGCCGCAGCACGGTCGATTTGCCCGAACCGGACCCGCCTGCAATTCCAATGACGACAGGCTGTTGCATGCGACCGTTGTAGGCTAGTGGTTGATTCGGAGAGACTACGTCGTTCGGCACAAGTCCCTTTGAGACCAGAGCAGAAGAGTCATTCGCTTCGCTGTCAGTTGCGCTTGCAGCGCGTCATTGGTGCCTTCGGCACGTCATTAGTCATTGGAAGCATCAGTACTCATCAATGACTAATGACACGAACGCAGTGAGCTATTGATAGCGAAGCGAATGACCCAGCTATCTACTTGACCATTACAACAACGCTGGTCTTCGTCTCTTCGTCAAAGTTCGACGCCGCCTCATCGTAGCGATAGCCTGCCGGGTGCTCCCATTCTAGCAGCGGCGTCAAGCTTTCTACCGTCTCACGGACAATGAAGTTGACGAGTTGCCCGCGCAGGGGCTTGACGTTGTGCGTCACCGGTTTGCGCTCGCCTTCCTTCTCCTCGTAAAACTTGATCTGTACCAGCTTTTCATACGAGTGCTCATCGTCCCACGCCTCTCGATGCGCACCGGGCAGCAAGTCCCACACGAACTGGTCCTTCAACGTCCGATTCAGGAGCGGGCTGATGTGTGACTTCCAGTATTTGGACACCTTGCCGATCTCTGGAAGCGTGGCGTCCATGCGCAGACGGTAGTTGGGAATAAGGTCGTCGGGCCGGAGTAAGCCGAAGAGGCCAGAGAAGATGATGCCGTTCTCCAGTAAGCGCCGTTGCGCGCCCGTAGGCAACCCGGCAAAATCCATCGATTTGTACATCACCCCAAGGCTGTAGCGGTCTAGCGCAGACATCAGCGGAGCGTCGTAGATCTCAGCATTGACATTCAGTGCTTCTTCCAGGGTGTCGCCCTTCACCCCAAAAATGTCTTCCTGTTCTTCATCTTCTGCCGTTTCGACCACATCCTGCACCGCGTCGATCAGGTGGCGGCGCTCCGTGTTGAGTTCGTTAAAATAATTGAAGGTGTTGGACGAGCGGTAGTCGAACATATCGGGCGCAAAAGGATTGCCGCCCGTTTTCTTCCCCTCCGCTGGGGCAAGTAGAATAGCAAAGTTGGGCATGGATGTGTCAGTTGGGGAATAGGAAACACAGCACGCAGGTTCGTTGCACAGGGGCTAACCTAGCGAACAGGCGGGCGAGACGGGCCGTGCTGCTGCACTTCGCCCAGCAAGGCGTCAATGTCGCGGCGGATGCGCTGGGCACGGACGCGGGCGTCGGCCACGAGGGCATCGCCCGTGCGACGGGCTTCACTTTCTTCTTCGGGATGGAGCACCTGATCGGCAAAATCGCTGACCTGGGTACCCAGGTTTTCCAACCGATAGCGTAGCCGTCGGCGCAGCTTGGTGCCTTCTTCGGGGGCTACCAGCATACCCAGCATGAAGCCTGCGGCTCCACCGAGCACAACCCCCCACCCCATTGCACGTACCATGCGACCCAGCGAGTTTTCTTTCATCAGAACTGATGGCGCGTTTAGTGAGACCCTCTTGTAAAACAGACACGTATCGCAACAACACCGTGTCCTTCAAAATACACCAATGAACCCAAGCCTGCCACCGCGTGGTGTGCATCCTTGGTGAACAAATACAAAAAAAGCCACCGTCGGAAAAACCGACCGCAGCTCTTTAAGTCCAGGCTTCTCGGCGCGGCGAGATCCCAGCGACTTTCTTCTATTTCTTCTTCTTATGGCGATTCCTGCGGAGCCGCTTTTTCCGCTTGTGTGTGGCAATCTTATGACGTTTGCGTTTACGGCCAGAAGGCATAGAC
>DATGCC010000968.1:0-3554 GCA_035312345.1 Rhodothermales bacterium | reverse complement strand
CACCAGCGCCAGCATGCTCATTAACACCGACTCGCTCAGAAACTGGAAGATGAGTTGACCCCGCCCGGCTCCGACGGTTTTGCGAACACCTACCTCACGAGCACGGGTAGCCGAGCGCGCCGTGGCGAGGTTCATAAAGTTGATGCAGGCAATCAAAAGAATCAGCAAAGCAACGCCGCCGAAGAGATAGAGGTACTGCACGGGTCCCATGCCTGCGCTCTCCTTTTCCCACTCCGGGTACAGGTGCATCGTGGTAACCAGCTGAAGCATCAGCGAGGGCAGGTTCTCTCGCGGGTGATCGTAGTACGCATTTTGCTCGACGAAATCGGGTAGCTTGGCTTCGAGGGCGGCAAGGTCAGCATCCTCGCGCAGCAGTACGTAGCCACCCGTCATGTAATAATTCCAGCGCGGCTGGTCCCGGTCCGGGCGATGGGCGACCATGCTGAATTGCAGATGCGCATTGCCCGGCACGTCCTCAATGACAGCCCGCACGGTGTAGTTGGCTTCATTGCGGGAGACTACGCTAAGTACCTGCCCGAGCGGATCTTCCTCGCCAAAATAGATATGTGCCGCCGACTCCGTCAGCACGACAGAGCCCGGTTCGTCGAGCGCTGTGTCCAGGTTGCCTGCTATTGCCTCATAGGAGAATACATCAAAAAAAGCCGGACCGGCTTGCATGAACGCATCCTCGTAGCGCTGCTGGTCATTGGCCGTAATGAGTATTTCGCCGTAGGATTCAGCGACCTTTACAAAGGCCTCAACTTCCGGCAAATCCCCATACATCTGCGCCACAACAGGCTCTGGGATCCTTTTGCTCACGGAACGCTGGTTGCCCTCTCCGCTGGCGATATGCACCCGGTAGATGCGGTCCGCTTTCTCGTGAAACTCGTCGTAGCTGCGCTCCTCCTGAATGAACAGCACGATCAACAAGCATACGGCCATGCCTACTGCAAGCCCGAAGACGTTGATGAAGGCATAGCCTTTCTGCCGCCGTAGATTCCGAAGTGCGATCTTGAGATAGTTCTTGAGCATAGGTCTCAAATCCTAGGTTTTGAGATGAATAGATGCAGCAGCTTATTCGTAGCGCAGGGATTTCACCGGATCAGCCAGGGCTGCGCGGATGGCTTGGTAGCTCACGGTCAGCAGTGCGACGCCCAGCGCAGCCACGCCAGCCAGCACAAAAACCCACCCCGAAAGGTCGATACGGTAGGCAAAGTCTTCCAGCCAGCGGTTCATGGTGAAATACGCCACCGGAGCCGCAATGACGAACGCCACGCCGACGAGCTTGAGGAAGTCTTTCGAGAGTAGCGCCACCAGATGGCTCACCGTCGCGCCGAGCACTTTGCGGATACCGATCTCTTTGGTGCGCTGCTCGGCCGTAAATACCGTCAGCCCGAATAGCCCCAGGCACGCGATCACAACGGCGAGCACGGCGAAGGCTCCGAACAGATTGCCCAGCCGTAGCTCAGCACGGTAAGCTTCGTCGAGTTCGTCATCCAGGAAAGAGTAAAGCAGGGGGCGCTCTGGGACAAAGCGTTGCCACGTTTGCTGCACCTCGGCCAGACCGTCAGCGATGCGTCCCGCTTCCAGCCGTACCAGGACACCGGCCCAGGTTGACTCAGGATCGAACTGCATAATGAGCGGATGGATGGTTTCGTGCATCGGCAGCATGTGAAAGTCGCTCACGACGCCCACCACTGTCCCGTTCACCTCTTTGACAAACTGACCTACCGGATCTTTCAGGCCGAGGACGGCGACGGCGGTTTCATTGATGATCACGGGCCGCCGGTCTTCCTCCCGTGTGCTGCCTACGATGAAGCCCGCCAGTCCTTCCCTAAAGTCTGATGCTACAAAGGGACGGCCTGCGACGAGTTCGAGTTCGAGGGTTTCCAGATAATCTATCCCGATGTTCATGTAGTCTATCTGGTAGCTGACGCCTGTGGAATCTTCGTAGCCGGATACACCATCTATGGAGCCGGGCACTTTACCGGAGGCCACGCTCGCTACGTAGGGGCGCGCGCCCACGGCTTGTTTGAAGGTGTCAAAACGGTTTTCGAGCACATACGATTGCTGAATGACGAGCACCTGATCGTCGTTGGCATTGAGCCGCGTGGTGCGGATGAACGCCATCTGATTGTAGATGATCACCGTCGCCAGAATGAGCGCTACGGACGCGCCGAACTGGAAGACGACAAGGGCTTTTCGGAAACCCGCCCCGGATGTCTGGCCGCCCAGTTGGCCTTTCAACACGCGGGCAGGCCGGAACGACGAGAGGAAAAAAGCTGGATACATCCCACTGAAAAGACCTGCCAGGATCGCAATGCCGCCCAAAATGAGCAAGACTGGCTCGGAACCATAGTGGATATCGAGATCCTGACCGACGATGGCATTGAACGCAGGCAGCAGCAATTCTACCAACACCAGCGCCAGCACCAACGCGATCAGGCTCATCAGCACCGACTCGCTGAGGAACTGAACGATGAGTTGACCCCGCCCGGCTCCGACGGTTTTGCGGACGCCCACTTCACGGGCTCGCGTGGCCGAGCGCGCCGTGGCGAGGTTCATAAAGTTGATGCAGGCAATCAAAAGAATCAGCAGGGCAACGCCGCCGAAGAGGTAGAGGTACTGCACCGGCCCCATGCCCGCACTCGGCTGCCCCCACTCTGGGTACAGGTGTATGGCCGTAACAGGCTGAAGCAACAGCGACGGCAAGGTCTCACGCGGGTGGTCGTAGTACGCGTTTTGCTCGACGAAACCCGGCAGCTTGGCTTCGAGGGCCGCGAGGTCGGCATCCTCCCGCAGCAAGACATAGCCCCCTGTCGTGGAAAAATTCCAATGCGGCTGGTCTCGGTCCGGGCGATGGGCGACCATGTTGAATTGCAGATGCGCATTGCCCGGCACGTCCTCAATGACAGCACGCACGGTGTAGTCAGTTCCTTGGCGGGTGGTAGCGGTAAGCACCTGCCCAACCGGATCTTCGTCGCCAAAATAGGTACGCGCCGCCGACTCCGTTAGCACGACCGAGCCCGGTTCGTCGAGCGCGGTGTCCAGGTTACCCGCTATCGCCTTATAGGAGAAGACTTCAAAGAAAGCTGGACTGGCCTGCATAAACCGGTCTTCATAGCGCTGCCGGTCGTTAGTTGTGATGAGCACCTCAGCATAGGGGCCACTCACTTTTACGAATGCTTCGACTTCAGGCAAGCTCTCGTACATCAGCGGGGCAACAGGCTCCGGGAGATTGTTGCTCACAGAACGCTGCTCCCCCTCCCCCCTGACAATATGCACCCGGTAGATGCGGTCGGCGTTTTCGTGAAACTGGTCGTAGCTCCGTTCCTCTTGAATGAACAGCACGATCAACAGGCATACCGCCATGCCTACCGCCAGCCCGAAGACGTTGATGAAGGCATAGCCTTTCTGCCGCCGTAGATTCCGAAGTGCGATCTTGAGATAGTTTTTGATCATGGCGTGGAGGTAGGGACATGACGCGTCATGTCCCTACGGTTGGTTAATACGCAAATGAGCATTCATCCTGTCATTCATACCTGAGCGATTGG
>DATGCC010000967.1:0-5376 GCA_035312345.1 Rhodothermales bacterium | reverse complement strand
CGGTTTGCCCCGGATCACCGCGGATGCTGCCCAGATGCGGCAGGTTTTCCAGAACCTGATTTCAAACGGACTGAAGTTTCGCCGTGAGGACGTGCCGCCGGAGATAAACATCACGGCAATGGAAAGACCGGCAGCAGCAAGGGCTGACGGTGGAGCCGCAATGGTCGAGATTACGGTTTGCGACAACGGCATCGGCTTCGATGAGAAATATGCCGACCGTATTTTTTCGCCGTTCCAACGGCTTCACGGGCGTGGCGAGTATGAAGGGACAGGCATGGGCCTCGCCATTTGCAGACGCATCGTGGAGCGTCACGAAGGGCTCATCTCGGTGTTGAGTGAACCTGATAAGGGAACCACCTTCGTGGTGCGCTTGCCGGTTTATCAGCCCAAGGAGGTAGAGGAAGCGTTAGCGGAAGAAAAGGTACCATGATCCAAAAAGGATCGTGGCTACGCATGGGGAAAAGAACCCACCTCTCAGGTGCAGATTTTTCCTGCCATGACAACCCCCACCTACTGCCCTCGTACGGCCTTGGTCTACACCACGCTGACCCTGGCTGCGTTGTTGCTACAAGCTTTCGGCTTGATCTAACCCATTTCTGCAAAAGTGTGCTAGCTGAGCGCTATTTAATCCACTATTTAAACAGGATCAAGCTACGGAAAGAGCCGTCTTATGGATGATGTCTTGGTTGAGGGTGTTCAGACAAAACACGCCCACCCGCTCCTCCTCCCAGCCCCTAGCTCTACTGGATGCACGTCGCGCTTTTCGTTCCCTGCTACATCGATCAGTTCTACCCACAGGTGGCGCGGGCTACATTGGCCTTGCTCGAAAAGCTGGGGTGCACGGTTACGTTTTCGCCCGATCAGACCTGCTGTGGGCAGCCGATGGCAAACGCGGGCTTCGCCGACACCAGCCGTGACACGATGCGGCATTTTACCCGCACCTTCGCGCCGTTCGACTACGTTGTGGCTCCATCCGGCAGTTGCGTGTTGCACGTCCGCGAGCACTACGAGACGCTGGCGCAAACCGACGCGGTGCAGCACGTCCGGGCCCAGATCTATGAACTCTGCGAATTCCTGACCGATGTGCTCGGCATTGACCACCTCGACGCGGCGTTTCCACACAGAGTGGGCCTGCATGCCAGTTGCCACGGACTACGCGGGCTGCATCTGGCTCGTCCCTCCGAAATCAACGCGCCGCCGTTCGACAAGGTAAGGCACCTGCTGAATCTGGTGGATGGTATCGAACTGGTGGACCTGGCGCGGCCGGACGAATGCTGCGGGTTTGGTGGGACGTTTGCTGTCAGCGAAGAGGCCATCTCTGTTAAGATGGGGCGGGATCGGGTGGAGGATCACCTGGCACACGGAGCCGAGGTTATCACCAGCACGGACATGTCGTGCCTGATGCACCTGGACGGTTTGATCCGGCGAGAGCAACGACCGGTGCGGGTGCTTCATGTCGCTGAAATTTTGAACGGAGGTTCAGCATGAACCATCCGAATGCTGCGGCTCAATTCAACGAAGATGTGGCGCGGACCACCTGGCACGACGAGTCGCTCTGGTTCGTCCGCACGAAGCGCGACGCAGCGACCCACGCCGTGCCCGAATGGGAAACCCTGCGTGACCTGGCCTCTCAGATCAAAGAGCACACGCTCTCCCATCTCGACGACTACCTCACTACCTTCGAGCAGCAGGCAACCGCTAACGGCGTACAGGTTCACTGGGCGAAGGATGCGGCGGAGCACAACCGCATCGTACATGCCATTCTGCAACAGCACAGTGTGCAGCGACTTGTCAAAAGCAAGTCGATGCTGACGGAGGAGTGTGGTCTGAACCCGTTTCTGGAGCAGCAGGGCATCGAGGTGGTAGACACCGATCTCGGAGAGCATATTGTGCAACTGGCCGAGGAGCCGCCAAGCCACATTGTGATGCCCGCCATCCATTTCAAAAAGGAGGAAATCGGCAGCCTCTTTCACGAAAAGCTGGGCACAGACGCCGGGGCGACCGATCCGCAGTACCTCACCGAATCGGCTCGGCAGCACCTCCGCGCCCGCTTTCTTGCTGCCGATGCTGCACTCACGGGTGTCAACTTTGGCATTGCCGAGACAGGCGGCTTTGTGGTGTGTACTAACGAAGGCAACGCTGATCTGGGCGTGCATCTGGCTCCGGTTCACATTGCCAGCATGGGTATCGAAAAGCTTATTCCAAAGCCCGAGCATTTGGGCGTCTTTCTGCGCTTGTTGGCCCGTAGCGCGACCGGGCAGGGCATCACAGTCTATTCGTCGCACTTCCACCGAACGCGTGCCGGTCAGGCCATGCACGTCGTCATCGTGGACAACGGACGCTCGGAGCATCTGGGACGGGCAGATTTTTGGAGCGCGCTCAAGTGCATTCGGTGCGGTGCGTGCATGAACACCTGCCCCATCTACCGGCGGAGTGGAGGTCATAGCTATGGGACCACCGTGCCCGGCCCCATTGGCTCGATTCTGTCACCGGGGCGGGATCTGAAAGCACACAGCACGTTGCCGTTTGCGTCTACGCTGTGCGGGTCGTGCAGCGCCGTGTGTCCTGTCCAAATTGACATTCACACGCAGTTGTACAAATGGCGGCAAATTGTGGTGAAGGAGCACCACGTCTCGGCCAGCAAGCGCGGCGGGATGTATTGGGTCAACAAAGTCTTTGCACATCCTCGCCGTTTTCGCTGGGCCGGGCGGCTGGTACGGAAAGCCTTGCAAAAGCTGCCATCGTCGTGGATTCAAAATCGCCTGAACGTCTGGAGCCGCTCGCGGGAATTGCCGGAGCCACCTGAGCAGAGCTTCCGTGCGTGGTACGAGCAAAACCGGAGAAGCCCATGAGCAGCCGCGACGACATCCTGCGTGCCGTGGGGGCCAACAAGCCGTCCTCCGTGCCCCTGCCAGAGATCTCGACCTTTGACGCACCGGGAGGCAGGCTGATTACCCTGTTCACCGAAGCGATCCAGTCCATTGGCGGACAGGTAGAGGAGGTAGATACAAGGGAAGACGTGGCGTCCCTTTTGACGGCTCGCTATCCGGACGCGATGGTGGTCGCATCGCTACTGCCTGAAATGAATGGGACGGTAGCACTGGATGGCATTCAGGACCCTCATGAACTGGCGGATCTGGATGTGCTGGTGTGTGAGGGGGAAATCGGCGTGGCAGAAAACGGGGCAATCTGGCTGCCCGAATCGGCTGTCGGTCATCGCGCCGCGCCCTTCATTACGCAGCATCTCGCGGTGGTTTTAGACAAGCGTCAGATCGTCTGGAACATGCACGACGCCTACGCCCGTGTCCAGGTAGATGCGGAGGGCTTTGGCGTGTTCGTCGCGGGTCCCTCGAAGACAGCAGACATTGAGCAATCGTTGGTCATTGGTGCCCACGGCCCGCGCAGCCTCACGGTGTTCCTGGTGGGCTCTAGTGCTGAATCAAAAGGTCGATCTTGAAGCCCGGTCGTGGCAGCCTTCCTAAGACATCGGCGTTGCGAAGAGCGGAAGGCGGAGGACGCAAGAGCCGTTTTCGCGCTCCACCTTCCGCTCTCCTAGCGCCACGCACAGGAAAGTCGCATGGCACAAAAGATGCCTTGAACCTGCACTTGGGGCAACGTAGGCAGGTTACCAGGCGGGGACGAGCAAGCCGAGGTCGTGGGGCAGGAAGGTGTAGAGCAGGTCGAAAAGCTGCTGCCGGTCGAAGTCATTGGCAAAAGCATCCAGGATGTCGCCGAGGGTGCAGGTGCCATCGCAGGCCAGCAAGACCGGTTCGACGTAAGCGGGCACGCGCCACGTCTGTTTGGCTCCAAAGCCGCTCGTGCTGTGTCCCACCAGTTCTTCGCCTTGCACCTCATAGGCGGGTCGCCTGCCCTTCGCTACAATGCGCCCTTCCTCCACGCGATAGGCTTCACTGCCCTCGCTGCACACGACGGGCATAGCGAGCAGTTCGTCCTGCGTATAGGCAGGCCGGGCGAGAGCCTCGGTGGATTCTGCCAGAAATTCGAGCAGCGGCCCGGCATACCCCGCCATGTGGTAGACGGCATTAGCCTGCTGCATGGAATTGAGGCGGTTGAAGCGGGCCAGGAGATCGGGGTCTTGCAAATACGCATCCAGTTGCCAGTGGGCGGGATGCAGCCAACTCACATGCTGAAACGAGGTGTCTGCAAGCAGGGTGAGCAAGGCATCGATATCGTAGGTTTGTTCGAGCGGGTGGAGTAGCGCGTCGGCTACGAGCGAGCGGTCTGATTGGAAGTGCTGCCAGAGCTGTTCGAGTGCGCCAGGGCAGGGCGGGCTACATCGCTCAGCGGATAGGAGGGTTTGCAGCAAGCGTCCGGCGAGGGCATACCGGGCGTCGGTATCTTCGTCGTCGTGCGCCAGCAGGGCAAGTGCCCGGCGAAAGACCGCCAGTGGTTCGCGGTGCATCGTACTGTAGACCATCAACAGGGCCGCGCCGCCGGGGCGCAACCCGGTGTGAATGTGCGACAACCCGATGGCCGGGTCAGGCAGATGATGCACGACGCCAGTGCTGACGATGAGGTCAAAAGCATCTGCCAGATAGGGCTGCATGAGATCCTGCTTCTCAAACCGAACATTCGTCAGGCCCAGTTGACTAGCCAGCCCGTCGGCAATGCCCAGGGCGGTCTCCGAGACATCCGTTGCAACGACAGTTGCCTCGGGAAAGCAGAGCGCCCAGTGTATTCCTTGCTGTGTGCCGCACCCCGCGATCCAGATGTCGGCGTCAGGTCGTAAGATCTCGCCGCGGCGTCGCCGGAGGAGGTAATTGAGCCAGCCTCGCTTGAACGGGCCAGGCAGAGGCTGCATCAAGCTGGTGACGGTGGGGTAGGGGAACACATTGTAGTGGTCTTCCACTACTTGAACGTTGGGCGTCATAGGACGTGCAGTTGGGTCAAGTATTTGGCATGGTACAAAGTAGCGATTGTGCTGAACAATCGTATATTGCAAAACAGCCAATCTATAGCCATACGCATCGATCTATGCTTATCACTGAGTACTTGTCTGTTTCTCTGTTCAAGGGAAAAACGGTTTTCATCACAGGCGGCGGGAGTGGCATCAACCTCGGCATTGCCAAGAACTTCGCGGCGGTGGGAGCCAACCTCGGCATCTGCGGGCGGACATCGGAAAAGCTCGAAAAGGCCCGTGGCGAACTAGAAGCGCTTGGGGCCAATGTGACGACCGCCGTCGCGGATGTGCGTGATTATGATGCCCTGGTAGCGGCATTTGACCAAACCCGCGACGAGCAAGGGCCGATTCACACGCTGGTCTGTGGTGCGGCGGGAAATTTCATCGCGCCCGCTGAGACGTTGAGCGCTAACGGATTCAAGAGCGTGGTAGACATTGATCTGATCGGCTCGTTC
>DATGCC010000966.1:0-3989 GCA_035312345.1 Rhodothermales bacterium | reverse complement strand
TTGCCCGTCAGCAGCATATGCCAGTACACCCAGCGGAAGAGCAGCTTGCCCATGTGGTTCATGCGCGATTCGTCGAGCAGCCGCATCGGGCCGAGGAAGGGCAGCGGGAAGGTGCCCGGCAGCGGTTCGGTGTCGTAGTTGAAGTCGATGAGCGCTGCTTTGCCAAAGCCCGTCTCGATAAAGCAGTTGGCGTGGCCATCGAACGACGCCGTCAGCGGCTCGCCGTGGATGTAATGGAGCACGTTCTCCGTCAGGATCTCGGCCATGAAGTGCGCCACCGAGCCGGCCTTCGAGGTCGGCACGTTCGTCGCGTCGCCCACGACGAAGATGTTGTCGTAGTCCCGAGCCTGGAGCGTGTGCTTGTCCGTCGGGATGAAGTTGAGGTCGTCGGCGTCGCCCATGTCGCTGGCCTCGACGTAGTCGGCTCCCATGTTGACGGGGATCGAGACGAGCAGGTCGAAGGGCACCTCCTGGCCGTCGTACGAGACCAGCGTTTTGGTGTCCTCATCCACCCGTTCCAGGTAGAAGTCGGGGACGACCTCGATGCCTTTCTCCGCCAGCAGATTACTCAAGACTTCTGTGGCTTTGGGTTTGGTAAACGCCCCCGACAGCGGCGTGACGTAGAGGATGTCCACGCGGTCCCGCAGGCCTTTTTCGGTGAAGTAGGCATCGGCCAGGAAGGCGAACTCCAGCGGCGCGACGGGGCACTTGATGATGCTCTCGGCCAGGTTGATGACGAGCCGCCCGCCGTCCCAGGTCGCCAGCTTCTCGGCCAGCCGGGTGCTGCCCTCAAACGTGTAGAAGTCGAAGATATCCTTGTACCAGAGCGTGCCCTGGAGGCCGGGCGTCTCGCCGGGGCGGGGCTCCGTGCCGGTGGCGATGATGAGCACATCATAGGGCAGCGTGCGCCCGTCGGTCAGCAGCACCTGATTTTCTTCGGACAACACCTGTTCGACCTCAGCCCAGACGACATCCGTGCCTTCGGGGAAGAAGTCTGCTTTGGGGCGTTGCACCTCTTCTGGCTGGTAGACGCCGAAGGGAATGAAGAGGAAGCCGGGCTGGTAATAGTGAACCGGGTCTTTGTCGACGATGGTGCAGTGCCATTCGGCGGGGTCAAGCTGCTTGTGCAGCTTGTTGAGCATCATCGTCCCGGCGGTTCCGGCACCCAGGATGAGTAGTTTTTTCATGGTCTCAACCAGCAAATGAAGCGGGTAGCAAGCTGAGACTAACATACCCGCTTCGCTGGTTGAAACCAGTGGGGGGATTCCGGTCAGGCCGTGTCAGGGAATGGCTGGTAGGACGTGTGGGGAAAAAATCCACACAGAAGGGAGTCGGGCATGAACACCTGGTTTATTGTAGGCGGCGCTCCTTCGTCGGATTGGCGTTGTACTGCTCGGATTGCCCCTTCGGGATGGTGATCCACTCCCAGGCCTGCTGCTGCTCGATGCGGGCCAGCAACACCATCTGCCCGACATGGTACGACAGATGCGCCAGCGACCGGGCCAGCGCGGCGTGGACGGTCAGCGCCCGTCCTCGAATTTGCACGGACCGGTTCAAGTCTTCTTCGGAAAGATCATGGAGCGTCTGTTCCAGCACGGCCCATCCTTCTTCCCACATCTGGTTGATCTCTTCCCGCGAATAGGATCGCTCCTCAAACTCATTATCGCGATGCCGCCAGGGCTTCTCGCCATCGGTCGTCAAGAAATCGGTGAACCGGGACAGGAAGTTGCCGGAGAGGTGGCGAACGAGCATAGCCAGGGAGTTGCCATCAGGCATAGGGACGTGGTTCAACGCCGCGTCCGAGACTTGCGCGAGGCTTTTCTCAGCTATTACGCGGTAGCGCTGAAATTCGGTGGCGAAGGGTTCAATCATGGTTTTATCCGTAGCGGTTGATAATGCATCGGCCATTGTCTGAATAGAGCTTCCTACCCAGACAATGGCCGATGTTCCAGTTAACCAAACTGCAAGATCTGGTTGCTGCCAACTCAGTTGATGCTCACCTCCTCCATAAACTACAAACGGGCAGCGACTGCTCAAAGACAAAAGGCGAAAGGCATCATGAAGGCGACCACCGTCGTGTTATTCGGCTGGGCTACTGGCCGCGTTGCTGGAAGCGGGCGCGGTCGCCACATCAAGAATCATGCGGACCTCATGCTCGATCAGGTCGTCAGCCTTTCCGGTATAATTGATGCCCCAATCTGTGCGGTCAAGGATGAAGTCGGCTGCCACCTGAACGCTCCCGTTCTGCACGGTAATGGAAGCAGGAAAGGTGATGCCCTGGGTCTGGCCGTTCATGGTCAGGTTGCCCGTCACGAGGTGCGTGGCATGGGCAGAGTCGGTGGGAACGAACTGGTCAGCAACGAACTGCGCTTCTGGATACTTCTCCACATCGAAGAAGTCTTCGCTCTTCAGGTGATTGGTTAGCCGCCCGCTATCGCTCCAGATGGACCGCGTATCGATGTTCACCTCCACGCCGGTCACTTCGCCCTCGGCCTGCGAGATGGTACCTGTGAAGGTGTGAAAGCCGCCATCGTGGGCGCGGGTGACTTTGGCTGCCTTCCAGCCAATGACGCTGCGGGAGGTATCGATGGCGAGTCCGTTGCCTTCCATGTCCGCGACAGCGACGGCTTCCTGGGTCTGTGCCTCGGGGGCATCACCCACATCGCCGCAGGCGGCGATCAGGAAGACAAAAGCGAGGAGCATAAAGAGGCGGGCGAGGCGTTTTGTGATAAACATGGCGTTGACGTTGGTGGGGTAAAAAGCGAAAACCTGGACTGCTACGAATGAGAGAAGCAAATATTCCCTGCGTGTTGCAGCCTGGCGCTCTGGTGTTCAAAGCGCCAGGCCCTAACGCACATCAGTTGATGCCCACGTCGTCCATGTCGCCGCCGTCCATCTCGCGGTCGCCCCGGTTGCGGCGGCGCGTCTGCTGTCTTGATATCCATAGCTTGTGAGGGAGCCATGCAAGGACTGGTGTTCAAGGTTTGTAGGCCGTGATTACAATGTCATAGTAGCTTCGGTCCGTCTGGGTAACGAGCAGGCGGGTGCCGTGGGGATCAACAGCGATGCCCGCCTGCTGCCATGACGGACGGTGTACCAGAGACTTGATCGGCGTCGATTGCCGGGTAGCAAAGTCATAGCGATGAAGGGTATTGGAGGAAGCATAAGGAAAGTAAAGGCCCCGCGTCGTCACGCCCCAGTGCCCCCAGTCGTTGGCATCCAGAGAATCGATGACGAGCGTTTCTTCTTTGCTGTCTGGGGAAACATGCCAGAGTCCAGAAGTGTCGCGGCGGCTATAGTAAACGAGCAGTCCCTCTGGGGATTCGAACGCGGCGTAGCCTCCGTGATGCGTGACGGGAACGGCTTCGCCGCCCATAGCCGGTATTTTCCACACCTGCCATGTGCCACTTCGGTTTGAGGCAAAGTACACCCAGGCCCCATCGCTCGACCAACTTGGCAGCAGGTCGTTGGCGGGGTCTGTCGTCAGGCGTCGTGGCACGCCGCCGCGTGCACCTATGAGGTAGATGTCTGCGTTGCCTGCGTCGCGCGAATCGAAAGCGAGGTGCTCGCCCTTCGGGGACCATCGGGGGTGACCTGTGTGTGGGCCTTCAAAGGAGGTGAGTTGCAGGGCATTGCTCTCTGCTCGGTCGGCAACCCATATTTCTGCGTGTCCTGAGCGCGAGGAGGCAAACGCGATGCGCTGACCGTCGGGGGCAAACTGGGGATCAGCATCCCACCGGGTGGAAGCCATCCAGGGGGTCGGCGCTGACGCGGTATCGCGGAGATTATACTGCCAAATGTTGACGTCTATGTACGATTCGGTGTACGCCAGCATCTCGCCTCGGAGGGAAGGTTCGCGGAGATTGCCGATAGCAGACAGTGCTACGGGCTGAGGCTCGCCGCCTGCCACGGGGATGCGCCACAGTCCATAGGTCCCTCCCCGGTTGGATGAAAAGAGCAGGTGCTGCCCATCGGGTGTCCAGGTCAAG
>DATGCC010000965.1:0-9122 GCA_035312345.1 Rhodothermales bacterium | reverse complement strand
GGCAGGGAGATCGAATGTGCGGTGATCGGGAACGAGAAGCCCATGGCGTCCATCACGGGCGAGATCACAACAGAGGATACGTTCTATTCGTACGATGCCAAATACCTCAACGAGACAGGCACAACCCTGACGATTCCCGCTGACATTCCCGGAGCTACCTCTGACTACATCCGCAACCTTTCCATTAAAGTGTACCAGGCGCTCTGTTGTGAAGGGTTCGCCCGTATCGATTTTTTCCTAAAAGAGGACGGCGAGGTGCTGGTCAACGAGATCAACACCATCCCCGGCTTCACCGAGCGGAGCATGTTTCCCGTGCTCTGGGAGCACACCGGCCTGAGCCAGCCTGATCTGGTGGACCGGCTGGTCCAACTCGCCATTGCACGACACGAGCGCGACAAGAACCTCAAGACCAGTAGATAACGCAGGATGCGCTACTCCAAAGATACACGCACCATCCAACCCGGCGAATACTACGTCGCCATTCGGGGCGAGAAGTTTGACGGGCACACCTTCGTGCAAGACGCCATCGACAAAGGTGCAGCAGGCCTCGTCGTTGAGCGCGAGATAGATTTTGAGGCAGAGGGTAGAGAGATCGAAGTTATCCGCGTCGATAGCTCAGAACGATATCTCGCAGAGCAGGCGCTTCAGAAAATAAAAACCATCCAACCGGATGTCATTGGCATCACCGGCTCGGTCGGGAAGACGAGCACCAAGAACGCCATTGTCAAGGTGCTGGAGCAGGGTTTTCCCGTCGCTGCGACGCAGGGCAACCTGAACACGGTGCTGGGCGTGGCGCTGACGCTGCTCAACACCGACTTCGACGCGGAGACGAAGCTGGTGCTGGAAATGGGCGCGAGCCATGTGGGCGACATTGCTGAGCTTTGCACCTACTTCCCGCCGACAATTTCGGTCGTCACCAACGTGCATGGCGTCCATTTGCTCGATTTCGGCTCGATTGAAAATGTGGCGTTGACGAAAGGCGAAATCGTGGATGCGCTGGACAGTGATGGCGTGGCCTGTCTCAACTACGACGATCCGCGTGTTCGCGCCATGCAGTCTCGCAACAGAGGGAAAACGGTTTTTTATGGGACTGATCCAAACGCCGACATCACCCCCGAAGTGATCACTGCGGACATCCCGCTACTTGGCGATCATGTTGTCTACATCGCCCTCGCGGCGTACAGCGTAGGCCGTACGCTGGGTCTCTCGGATGCACTCATCAACAAGGGGTTATCGGAGTTGACGCCGGAAAAAGGCCGCCTTGTCAAGCTGCCCGGCGTCTACGGCATCACGCTGATTGATGACACCTATAACGCTTCACCTGCCGCCACTATCGGGGCGCTCAAGGTCTTGCAAAAACAGGAAGGATCACGCCATATTGCTTTTCTGGGCGATATGCTAGAGTTGGGAGAAAGCGAAGTGGACGAGCACGTTCGCATTATGCAGGAAGCCATGAAGCAGGCGGATACAGTCATCGTCGTGGGCGACATCATGACGCAGGCTGCCGCGAAGCTACCCGCCGTCATCCGCGATCACATTGTGGTGCGCGCTACCTCCCGCGAAGTGGTGCAAGAAATTGCTGATGGCCAAACCTACCAGCCTATCGAAGGCGATGTGGTGCTGGTTAAAGGCTCGCAGGGCGTGCGCATGGAGTACATCAGCCGGGCATTGCTACGGCCCGACATCGACCCGGCAGAGGTGCTGCCGCGCCAATCGGTAGGCTGGCAGACCATCGTGGATTGATCAGGGATGAAGGACGATTGTAGCACTGGCAAATCTCGGCCGCATCGTCTACCTTCAAGCCCCGTTTTTCCAGTAACCGTTTAGCCTGCATTTCTTTGAAACTCGCGATTATTTCCGACATCCACTCCAACCTGGAAGCGCTCACTGCCGTGCTGAATGAGATCGACCGGCGAGCAGTGGATGCGATTTATTGTCTAGGTGATGTGGTGGGGTATGGGCCGGATCCAGTAGCCTGCCTCGACCTCGTCCGCGAGCGGTGCAAGGCAATAGTCATGGGCAATCACGATCTGGCAGTGGCGACAGGGGAGGGGCTCAAGATGTTGCCCCGCGACGGGCGTAAGGCAGCAGAACACAACCACGACCAGCTTTCCGAGGAGCAACGCGCCTATCTGGCAACGCTGCCCCTGAAGTTCGAAGCTGACGGCTGTGCCTTTGCTCATGCCACGCCCGGCGAACCGGAAGCCTGGCATCGGCTTGGTTCCTTTTTGCTGGCACAGGAGCAATTCTCCCATTTTAGCACGGATGTGTGCTTCATCGGTCACTCGCACATACCTGCCGTGATGGGCAACAAACTCGGCGTGGTGCGCGTGCGCCGTGGCGTGCGTTATCTTATTAATGTGGGCAGCGTAGGCCAGCCCCGCGACGGCGACCCGCGGGCCTGCATCGGCCTTTTCGATACCGAGACCTTTGCTTATGAACTCGTGCGCGTCACCTACAACATTGGTCGCACTGCCACCAAGATTCAGGAAGCAAAGCTGCCCAAAGGCTTAGGCGAGCGATTGTTTAAAGGGGTCTGATTAAGCAGGTTTTTTGCACATGCAATAGGTGCTCTGTATTTTAGCTAGACATGGTTAAATATCCTGCGCCGTCTCAGTCTACCGGAGGCGATTTATGAAAGATTCTTTTTTGTTACTCGCCACTCTTTTTTTGCTTGTCGGATGTCGAGCAGATACCGGTTCTTCTCTGGACGCTATCACTGAAGAAGCATCACCAGAGCAGGTGTACTTCGAGCAGTTGTTTGACAGGCATATTCTTTCAGCGCATCAGCCCGCTCCTGCCTCGGATAAGGACAATGCACGGGAACAGCAGGCTCAACGTGCAGTAGCGCGGACAGGCGATATCATAAGCCTGCACCACAAAGGGCGGAATTATCCTGACGAACTTATTGCCCTCCTGCGGGCGGACATACCCGAACTGCAAGGGCAGGACATTCCAGTAAGCCTGGATTTTGTAGACGCCTATGCCCGCCAGCAAATAGAAACCTTCGAGGGGACAGAGCAGCACAGAGAGGTGACGGAGAATATCGCATTCAACATGCTCCGTACGCTCGGGCAGGAGGACGTAGAACGATCATTGTGGTATGCGGAGTTGCTGATTGATGTAAAAAGTGTGGTTACCGAAAATATTCTGGAACCACTCGAAGCCGCACAACGCCAACAGCCGGAGCGGGTGAGCAAACTGGCCCAGCGAGAGCTACGCAATCTGAAAGGCCTCCGTCTGGCCCTGGACGAATTGGAGCGGAAATACCCCGACCTGAAATCTGAATTTGACGGGATAGTACGGGACAGCGCCACACCCGATTATGAAAGACGGCTCGAAGCGCTGATCCTGTAAATCCTCTTCCCTACTCGCCTTTCCCCCTTCCCTCCACAAACTGCCCCTTGTTGTAAATCGCCCAGGCTTTGCCGACCATCTCGGTGCCGACGAACGGCGTGTTATGGCTCTTGGAATGGATGTGCTGCTGCTCGAAGGTCCAGCGCGTGGTGGCGTCGAAGATGGTGAGGTTGGCGGATTCGCCTTCGGCTAGCATCGGCTGGGGCAGGCCGAGGATGCGACGCGGCTCCAGGGTCAGCTTGCGCACGGCCTCGGCGACGGACAGCACGCCCGGCGCGATCACCTCGCGGCCTGTGAGGCCCCAGGCCGTCTCCAGCCCGATGATGCCAAATGGTGCGGCGATGAACTCGACCTCTTTCTCGAACGAAGCGTGCGGGGCATGGTCGGTGCAGATCACGTCAATGGTGCCGTCGCGCAGGCCTTCTTTCATGGCTTCCACGTCTTCGGCAGTGCGGAGCGGCGGGTGCATCTTGGTGTGCGTCGAGAAGTGGGTGTCTTCGACGGCCTGATCCGTGAGCGTGAAGTGGTGGGTACAGACTTCGGTGGTGACGGGGGTACCTTTGGCCTTCGCTTCCCGCACCAGATCGACCGCTTTGGCGGTGGAGATGTGGGCCACATGCAGATGTCCGCCGGTAAACTCCGCCAGCAGCAGGTCGCGGGCAATCATGGCTTCTTCGGAAAGGGCTGGTACCGGCTGCACGCCTAGCCGCGTCGAGACGAGGCCCTCGCTCATGTGGCCCTTTGGTCCCATCGTCAGGTCTTCCATGTGATTGATGATGGGCTTGCCGATCATGGAGGCGTATTCGAGGGCGCGGCGCATCAGGCCGCTGTGCTGCACGGGCGAGCCGTCGTCGCTGAAGGCCACCGCACCGCCTTCGGCCAGATCCGCCATCTCGGTCAGCTCTTCGCCGACGCGTTTTTTTGAGACACATGCGATGGGGTACACGTCCACCGCCGTCTTCTCTGCTCGTTCAATGATGAACTCGACCACATCGCGGGTGTGGATGGGCGGGTCGGTGTTGGGCATACAGGCTACGGCTGTAAACCCGCCGAACGCCGCGGCTCGGCAGCCCGTTGCGATGGTTTCTTTGTGCTCATAGCCCGGCTCGCGCAGATGGACGTGCATGTCCATCCACCCCGGCGAGATGAGTTTATCCGTGCAATCGTAGACAGGCACATCGTCGCTTACCTCCAGGTTTTCACCGATCTGGGCAATTCTGCCATCCTGGATGAAAATATCGGCAGAGCGGGTGTCGCCGGTTTCTGGGTCGAGGATCGTGCCATTTTGGAGGAGCAGGTCGGGCGTGTGGGCCATGTCGTCGGGTGCCTGATGGAGATTGTTGAACCAAGATAGAACAGGCGAAACACCGTGTTTTCAAAAAAAGGCAGAATCCGGCAAGGTATACTTGATGAGTCCGTCTCCCCAAGTACAAAAGGCAAAAAAACTATGACCGCTGGGTGCTCAGAGGCGGACAGCCCTTTGATGTCTCCTTGCATGGGTTTGCTTGACTTTTTTCATCACAGCATCTCAACCCCTTTACCCCGTGCTTTGCATGGCGGCCGCAATGCCGTTGACGCTCAGGAAAAGCGCCTGTCGCAGGGCGTCGGCGTCGGATTCTCCTTCGGTGCGGTAGCGTTGCAGCAGTTCGATCTGCAAGAGGTTGAGCACATCGGTATAGGGATTGCGTAGCGCGATGGATTTCTGGATGACTGGTGTGTTGTCCAGCAACTGGTGCTGCCCGGTGATTTGCAAAATGGCCGTGCGGGCCTGCTCGAAATCAGCGGTGATACGGTCGTGCAAAGGGTCGGGGCCGTCGGGGTCGAGGTGGGTGGCATAGGCGCGGGCGATGTCGAGCCGGGCACGGGCCATTTCGCGTTGTGCATTGTTGACGACGGCCTGGAAGAATAGCCAGTCGGCATAGCGGGCGCGGAGCCGGTCGAGGTTGTCTGCATCGGCTTCAATGACGGTATGGAGCGCTTGCCCGATGCCGTACCAGCCTGGCACGATGTAGCGTGTCTGCGTCCAGGCAAAAACCCATGGAATGGCGCGTAGGCCCTCGAAGTCCACCTCGCCTGCACCTTTACGCGAGACGGGCCGTGAGGCAATCGGCAGGCGGCTGATCTGCTCAATGGGCGTGACACGGGTATACCAGGGCCAGAACCGCTCGTCGTCTATAAGATTGCGATAGGCTGTCATAGCCCGATCCGCGATCTGCGTCATCAGATTGGCATCGGCGTCGCTGGTATCGGGTTCGTCGGGATCGCCCTGCGTAGGTGCCAGGATCATGGCGTGGACGATCTGTTCCAGGTGCCGCCGGGCGATGGCCGGGAGTGCGTAGCGGAATGAAATCACTTCGCCTTGCTCGGTAAACCGGATTTGTCCATTATGTACGACCGCGGGCATGGCAAGGATGGCCTGACCAGCGCGACCCCCGCCGCGGCCTACCGTGCCGCCGCGTCCGTGAAACAGCCGAAACGTGACGCCATGCTCGCGGCAGACGCGCCCGATGCGATCCTGCGCCTCGTGCAATGCCCAGTTCGCCATCCAGTAGCCGCCGTCCTTGTTGCTGTCCGAGTAGCCGAGCATGATTTCTTGCGTGCCGTTGCGGGCAGCAAGGTGTTGCTGGTACATCGGATGCGCGAAGAGATCCGCCAGAAAAGTATCGGCGTCGTGCAGGTCTTCGATGGTCTCGAACAGCGGTACGATGTCGAGCGGGGAGACGACGCCATCCTCCTCCTTCCGCCAGAGTCCCGCTTCCTTCGCCAGCAGCATCACTTCCAGCAAGTCGCTGACGGTGTGTGTCATGCTCACGATGAAGCTGCCCAGGGCCGCCGGTTCGTCGGTGACGATCTCGCGGATGACCGCGAAGGTTTCCATGACCCGGTGGGCCGTTTCGGGTAGCTCGGTGTCGTGCGGCAGCAACGGGCGCGGGTTGGCAAGCTCTTTGGTCAAGAGCGCCAGCCGGTCTTCTTCGGAGAGCGCGGCATAATCCTCAGCCACGCCTGAGAGGTGCAACAGCGACGCCACCGCTTCCTCGTGGATCCGGCTGTGTTGCCGCACATCAAGCGCGGCCATGTGAAAGCCAAACGCCTCGGCCTGGATGAGCAGTTCGCCGAGTTGTCCGTAATCGACCAGGTCGCCAAAGCCGGTGTCGCGCAGGCTGTTCGCCATCAGCGTCAGGTCTGCAAAGAAGTCGCGGCTCGTATAGGTCCAGCCGGGCGGGTCGGCGGTGGGGTCGTTCAGCACATGAAGTAGCGCGTCGATCCGCATCATCATGTAGCTGATTTTCTGGCGGTACGGTTCGTTTTGGAACTGACTGGCCCGGTGAGGTTCGAGCGTGAAGTGTTCGTCGTCGTCGGCTATCGAATCGTAGAGGGCCTGCGGGATATTGGCCTGCTGCTCGGAGATGCTGATTTCGCGGCGCAGGTCACGGAGAGCGGTGAGATAGCGCGTGAGCGCCGAGCGTTGCTGCATCGCCAGCGTCTCCCGCGTCACATCGGCAGTCACTTTGGGATTGCCATCGCGGTCGCTGCCGATCCACGAGCGGTAGCGGAGGAAAACGGGGAGGTCGGGTGTCTGGTCGTAATGCCGTTCGATGGCGCGGCGCAGGTCGAGGTAGATGCGTGGCAGGGTTTCCCAGACGGCATTGCGGAGGAAGTAGAGGCCGTTTTCTACCTCTTCGAGCACGGTGGGCCGGGCCGCCCGGATCTCGTCGGTGGCGAGCAGCAGGCTGATGGTGTTGTGGATCTCGGAGAGGGCATCCTCGCGCTCTTGCGGCGTCAGTGTGCAGCGGCGTAGCTGGGTGAGCAATGCCGCAATGTGCTGCTGCTTGTAGAGAATGCTGCGGCGGCGTGCCTCTGTCGGGTGGGCCGTCAGCGTGGGCTGGATGTTGAGCTGGTTGACCACTTGCTGTACCTGCTCGAACGAGTAGCCTGCCTCTTTGAGGCGAAAGATAGCCTCCTCAATGGATTCGATACGCGGATGGTCGGCGTCCTGCTGCCGGGCCCTTTCGCGGTTGATGCGGATGATCTCCTGCTGCTCGGCCTTGTTGACGAGGTGGAAAAACGCCGTATACGAACGCAGCAGCCATTCGACTTCGTCCAGCGAGAGCTTCGATATCTGCTCGCGGGCCGCCTCGCGCAGGGTAGGATCGTTCTCTTGCAAGGCCCGCTTGCACAGCGCCCGTAAGGCTTCCACCAGATCGAGTATATCGGTGCCGCCTTGCTCACGGATGGCCTGCCCCAGCAGGTTGCCCAGCAGGTTGACCTGCTCGCTCAGCGGGTGAGAGATGCCCGTGCCTTCTGCTTCTATACGTAAACCTTGCCAGCGGCGCATTCGATTTTTGATTTTGGATTGGGGATTTTGGAATGGATTGGGCTATCACTATGCCTTGAAAGGGGTACCCGTTGTTTGAGGAAGAGTGGAGGGAAGAGACGAATCCCGCCACCCCTCAAAAAGGTATCTGTAGGGACGGTCCATGCGTCCGTCTACTCGTGTGTCTCTCGAAACCTACAAAAAACGCGAAGGGCCTGTCTTTCGCAAAGAACAGGCCCTTCGGTAAGACAGAGGTAGCGCAGGAATTACATGTCGCCCGCGACGGTAAACTGAACCGGCACGACGGTTTCATCCCATTTCATCACCAGCGTGGCGCTGTCATCCGAGAGATTCTCAAAGGAATAGCTCAACCACTCTTCAAACTCACCCTCCTCAGGCGTCACCATTACACGCAAGACATCTTTACTCTCGTCGTACTGCGTGCCCCAGCCTACAGGTTCGGTAAAGATGGCTGTCCAGTCGCCTTCTTCTTGAGGTAGCAGGAAGAACGAGTAGGTACCTGCGGGCAGTGCCTGGCCTTCCACCATCATGTCATCGCTAATCGTAATCGTCGTTGGCTCATTGGCACCAGCGCGCCAGACCTTGCCCCAGGCTTCTAACCCGCCGAAGATCTCGCGGTCTTTGACGCCGGGGCGGCTGTAGTGCATGTCGATGATGGTGGTGCCGACGGTCTGCGAGACTTTGGCGTTGGGGCTGGGCCGCGCCTTGCTGTTGTCGCGCTGGGCCGAGGCCGGTTGCGCTACCAGCAGGGCCGCCAGTAAACAAGCAAATGTGAGCGATAGGAACGATCTCTTCATGGGTTTTGATGGGGTAAGTGGATGTGTAGGTCAGCGAGGTACAGAACCGTTTTGAGGTCTGCTAAGGTTCCAGCATTGGGGTCGGTCATTTGCTGTGCTGTCATTGTGTTCGTGTTGCTCACGTCATTAGCTCCCTTCGGTCGCGTCATCGGTCATTGAGGAGCATTACATCTCCAATGACCAATGACGCGCCGCAGGCGCAAATGACAGCGAATGCAGTGAGCGAAATGACGCGAAGCCAATGACCCTACCTTGGACGCACCGTCACATTTTCGAGCACGATGTCGGAAAGCAATTCAAGTTCGGTTTGCTCCATCAAGGTATCGTACTGCTCAATGGGGTCATCGGGTGTCTGGAGCGAATCGGAGACGAAGTTGTGATAATCGGCAAAGCGCACGCCATCGATAGTGCGGACGTTGTACGCCTCTCGAAAGCGCGTGCCGCCGTCATCGACATGAAAGGCGTAGGCGAGGTAATCCATTGTGTGGTGGTCGCGGTGGAACCAGTAGATGAAGCGATCATCGAAGTCGCGCCCGCCGCCCTCTTGCTGAAACGTCACCTCGATCTTGTCATACGGTTCGCCCGCCAGCGTGACTTCGCCCAGGTAGCGTTTTTGTACGGCTGCGTCGTTG
>DATGCC010000964.1:0-12838 GCA_035312345.1 Rhodothermales bacterium | reverse complement strand
CGTTGCCCGGCTCATGCCCACGGCCTCGGCCAGCACATCAACCGTCAAGGCCTCTTCCGCAAAGTGCGCCTCGATCGCCTCGCGGAACGGGCGGCAAAGGTCTCATCGGCAGAGGATGTTGTATGGGAAGAGAGCAGCGACGTAGCGGGAGCAGCATCCTGGCTGAAGCGGCTTTTCAGACGCTGCCGTGAGGCAATCAGGTTGTGAATGCGGGCTTCGAGTTCGCGGATGTTGAAAGGCTTCGTCAAATAGTCATCGGCACCTTCTTCCAGTCCCTCAATTTTGCTCTCTGCCGAAGCTTTGGCCGTCAGCAGGATCACCGGGATGAAGTCCAGTTCGGGATCGGTTTTGATGGCCTGGCAGAAGGCGTAGCCATCCATCTCCGGCATCATCACATCGCTGACGACGAGGTTCGGCGGTCCGCCTCCAGCGCGGCCTGTCCGTTGGCGGCTTCCACCACACGGTAGTGGCGCTCCAGATGAAGACGGGTGTAGGTGCGCACATCGGCATTGTCGTTCACAATGAGCACCGTCGTCACATCCTCATCCGAATCGGGTAGGGGTGTGAGGCTACCATCGCCAGGCAGGTCGTCCTCCAGTAGCAGGGTGGGTGATGAAGAAGGACGGGGATGCTGTACGGGTAGCGGTTCCGCTGCCGGTGCCAGTTCGGCGTCGGAAAGGTGAAAGGTAGGCATGGCCCAGGGGTAGCCGTACTGTAAAGATGCTGCCAGTACCTTCCTCGCTCTCGGCGGCGATGTGGCCGTGGTGCAAGGCTACCAACTCTTTGGCCAACGGCAAATACGGCGTCGAGGTGCTGGGCGGCAACGTGGTCATCGGCGGTCGGCGGGGCGAGGTCTGCGACGACTTCTGCAACGTGATTGCGGTCAATGCGGGCGCGGGCATCTACTTCAAGAATGACGGCGATGTGCGTATGTTCAGCACCATCCAGGGCAACTACATTGGCGTGAACATCAGCGGGCAGTCGCTGGGCAATGGCGAGAGCGGCATCGTGCTGCCTGCCGAAGCAGCCGTGATGGAGGGTGGCGACACCCGTGCCTGGGTAGGGGCTTGCGAGGGCATCTGCAACGTGATCGCAGGCAATGACGGCGATGGCATCCAGGCCATCAATGGCGGCGAGCGTTTCGTCAACGCGGGTACCTTTACGGGGCTGACCATCCAGGGCAATTACATCGGCCTGACCCCGCAGGGCACCCCGGCGGGCAACAGCGGGCATGGCATTGTGATAGGCGGGACCCCCAACGGTAGCCTCATCGGTGGGCGGGATAAGGGCCTGGGCAACGTCATCGCATATAACCAGGGTACCGGCGTGCTGCTTCAGGGGATCAATAGCCTTAACAACATCAGCGGCAATAGCGTGCATGGCCTGGGCAACACCATCCGCAACAACCAGGTTTACGCCGGCATCGACCTGTCCATCGGCGTCGGCGTGGACGTACAACAGACGGGGACCCGGCTCACGTCAGGCGATGGACATACCGAGAACGACGCCGACGACCTGGACGACGGCCCCAACGGCTTGCAAAACACGCCCGACCTGCTGCTTGCTGTGCGTAGCGGACAAGGCGTCGAAATCTCCGGCTATGTCGAGGTATCCGATGGGATCCCTGGGGCGTATCGGATTGACATCTACGCCAACCCGGCGTGTGAAGAACCCGGTGGGTTCAGCGAGGGCCAGCGACCGTTGGTTGACACGCAGACAGACGCAAGTTCGATCTCCGGCTCGTTCAGCACCAGCTATTTTGGGCTGGGTAACGAAACAACCTACCTGACCGCAACAGCCACCCACCCCGATGGCAGCACGAGCGAGTTCAGCCCCTGCCTGGAGGTGGTAGACGACGATCAGGTGACAGAAGATGATCTAGACGACGACCTGTTTGAGGGCGAAGGAGCGCAGGGCGAGATTACCTCCGGCCACCTCGCGGCCAAAGTGCAGGCGGAAAGGACGCTGCTCATCACCCGGTTCATGAAGGCTCCGCCTGGCAGCGTCTTCTTCGGCACTTCGGCGCAGGCTCCGGGTGGCTCAGATCTGTTGCCGCAGGGCGTCGCGGATGGCTACCGGCGGGGGCCGGGCGCGATGGAGGCGGGCAACCTCGGCGGTCAGACGACGCACTACTGGCGCGTGCGCGGCGTGGATGCCAGCGGCAACGTGGGTCTCTAGTCGGCCTCTCGCACCTTCTCCACTGGGGCCACTGGGGTTAACATTGAAGAGAGGGCGCTACCCGAAGGCTTTGCCCTGCTAGCGAACTATCCGAATCCATTCAACCCGCAGACGACGATAGCCTTCACGCTCCCCCAGGCGAGCTCGGTGCGGCTGGGGGTCTACGATATCCTTGGGCGGGAGGTTGCCCTCTTGCGCGACGGGATGTTCGCGGCAGGACGGCACAAGGCCACG
Source organism: Rhodothermales bacterium (assembly GCA_035312345.1). Taxonomy (GTDB): domain Bacteria; phylum Bacteroidota; class Rhodothermia; order Rhodothermales; family DATGCC01; genus DATGCC01. The sequence continues at coordinate 10,426 of DATGCC010000964.1, read as the reverse complement.
TTCGACGCCTCCGGCTTACCCAGCGGCATGTACGTCTATCGCATGGAGGCCGGGATGTTCGTGCAGACGCGCCGGATGCTGTTGCTGAAGTGGCATTGAGGAAGATCATCTAAAGAAGGAGGGCTGGCTTCCGATACGATGCATGTTGCCTAACCGTATCGGAAGCCATGCCCCATCGCGCCCTTCTATTGCGCCTGAAAGAGCACACACGCACAGTCGCCTTTGTGGTGTTTGTTTTGCTGATGGTGGGCGGACCGTTCTACAAGCAAGTGCTGGGCGGCGAAACCATCCTGTTGCGGGAGTGGACAATGTACTCCGGGTTGGGCCTGCGGGTGTGCGATGTCGCGTTTTACATCCAGGAGGCCGATGGGCACCGGATGCCGGTAGATCGCTATGAGGTGCTGGGGTATGCTGCTGTTCAGGAGGCTCCCATCGAAGTGCGGCGGCTGGAAGGAGCAGCCGGCGTGCTGGCGGTGGCTCACAAAATGCAGGAGGCCCTAGGCGACGACAAAGACCTGCGCGTTGATGCGCGGATAGCGACGCCTGTAGGCTGGGTGCCGCTGTTCGAGGGAAAAGCGGTTGATGCAGCGAGCGATGCTGAGAATCGGAGGCAGCCATGACGCTGGCGAATCAAATAACAGGCTGGGCACTTCGGTATGAAGGATCGACGCGGGCTGCCGGGTTGATGCGCATCGGGCTGGTGCTGCTCATCTGGGGACGCTTTGCCGGAAGTATGCTGCCCAAGCACGATCTGCATCTGCCGTGGATCCTTTTCGGTATGACGTTTTTCGTAGCGACGGGGTTGATGCTGGTCGGCTTATGGTCGCGTCTCTCTTCGCTGCTTGTATCTGGTGTTGTCTTTACCAACTATTTCTACTTCGGGCATTACCTGGGCAATGCATACTGGGCAGGGCATCATGTCTACCTCTTAGCCATCGCCTGTTTTTTTCTGGCTCTAACACCCTGCGGAAAGTCTTATTCGCTGGATCGGTGGCGTGCCTTGCACCGAGCCGAACGCCGGGGGCAGCCTGCTCCAAAGGAGTGGGGCAACCTGTGGGGGATGCGGCTCATCGCTTTTCAACTTTCCATGGTGTATTTCTGGGCGGCGTTCAGCAAAGCGAATCCGGCATTTCTGAGTGGCGACCGGTTGCAACAACTGATCTACGCCAACTTCCCCGGTCCTGACTACAGCCAGTTCTTTTTGTTTGAGCCACTAACGATGGTGGCTGCTATTGGAGTCGTTATCTTGCAATTGGCGCTAGCTTTCGGTTTGCATTTTCCGTGGGGGCGAAAGTATCTGATGCCGCTTGGTATTGTTATGCACCTGGCGTTTTACGTCTTGCTGTATGCCTTCACCTTCTCCCTCACGATGATCCTGCTTTATCTCGCCTTCATTCCGGCAGGCACGGTGCACCGCGTCCTCAACCAGATGCAAGGGGTATCGATGCCAGAGGCTAGGCCCGACAATCCACTGCTATCAAAGTCCAGGTTCATGGAGGCCGGTGTGCAGCCGGCTGCACCAACAAAAAGAAAGGCGGCCCCGCTTGCTGGCAGGACCGCCCTTCGTTGACCTCGTGCTGCCTTCCGGCAACATTCAGGAAAGGGAGAATGGGGAAGAGGGGGAGCTTTTGCGTCCCCTGTCTCCTCTCACCCTTTTCTAAACCTCACGCTTCTGCCATTTCCTCGGCCTCGGCCATCAGTTGATCCTGGACGTGGCGCGGCATGGGCTCGTAGTGGCTGAAGGTGGCTTTGTGCAGGCCACGCCCCTGTGTGATGGAACGCAGGGCCGTCGAGTAGCGATACAATTCCGCTTCTGGCACCTGCGCCAGTACCTTCTGAAAGATGCCTTCGGATTCCATGCCCTGGATGCGTCCGCGCCGGGTGTTCAGGTCGCCTATAACGTCGCCCATGTAGGTGTCGGGCACCGTAATCTCCACATCATAGATGGGTTCGAGGATGGCGGGACTGGCCTGGCGGAAGCCGTCGCGGAAGCACATGCGCGCTGCCGTCTTGAACGCGTTCTCGTTGGAGTCTACGGAGTGCATGCCGCCATCGTAGATGACGATGCGCACATCGCCGATGGGGTAGCCCGCAATCGGACCGGTAGGTGCAGCTTCGAGGATGCCTTTCTGGATGGCTCCGAAGAAGCGCCGCATGTCGATGACGCCGCCGACGATACCGTCGATAAATTCGATCTTGGAACCCCAGTCGGTTTCTACCTCGGCAACACCGCGCACCTTGATATCGGCAGGCGGATGGTATTCGCCTTCCAGCGGTTCCACAACCATTGAGATGTCAGCGAACTGCCCGGCCCCACCGGTCTGCTTTTTGTGCCGGTACGACGCCCGTGCCGACGAGCGGACCGTCTCGCGGTAGGCCACCCGTGGCTTGGTGTAGTCGATGTCCACGCCCGCCTGGTTCTTCAGGCGATACTGCGCAATCTTGAGATGCAACTCGCCCTGCCCGCCGAGTACCATCTGGTTCAGGTGCGGATCGTGATGCACCAGCAGCGACGGGTCTTCGGCGACAAGTTGGTGGAGGCCCTGCGCGATCTTGTCCTCTTCGCCCTCATTGACGGCCTGGATGGACGAGCTGTAGCGCGGCTCGGGAAATTCGATGGGCTTGATGACGACATTCGAGCCTTTCTTGCGTAGCGTATCGTTCGTGTGTGTGTCGCGCAGCTTGACGAGCGCGCCGAGGTCGCCCGCCATCATCTTCTGCACCTGATCGCGCTCGCGCCCGTCGATGGCATACAGTTGGCCGAGGCGCTCGCCGGAGCCGGTCTGTGCATTCTCCAGGTCCATGCCCTGCTCTACGGTACCGCTGTAGACGCGGAAGAACGAATAGTCGCCGACATGCTGTTCGGCCATCGTGCGGAAGATGAACAGGACCGGTTCGCCATGGGGATCGGCATTGACCGGGTCACCCTGCTCCGTTTCGGCAGGGGGCATCTCGGCAGGTGAGGGGCAGACGTTGTCGATGAAGCTCATCAGCCGCGAGACGCCCACATTAGCCGTGGCACTGGTCACGAAGATCGGGAAGAGGTCGCGCCGCAGCATGGCCTCGTGCAGTCCCTCGCGCATCTGATCCTCGTTGAGTTCGCCCTGCTCGAAGTAGAGCTCCATCAGGCTCTCGTCGTTCTCGGCGATGTCTTCGATGAGGGCGTTGTGCAGTTCTTCGGCCTCAGCCCGGAATGCATCGTCGATCTCGCTGATGACGGCTTTGCCGTTCTGGTTTTCGGGGAAGGAAAGCTGCTTCATCAGCAGTACATCAATGATCGAGCGCGAGCCCGCCCCACCGGGGATCTGCACCACCGTCGCGCCGCGTCCGAAGCGTTCCTTGATTTGGGTGACGAGCGCCCGGAAATCAGCCTGACTTTTGTCGAGGTGGTTGATAACGAACATGGACGGCTTGTTGGTCTGGGTGCCGTACGTCCAGGCCAACTCGGTACCCACCTCGACGCCTTCCGCCGCGTTCATGACATAGATGGCCGTGTCCGCCACCTTCATGGACGCCACCACCTCGCCGACGAAATCGGGGTAGCCGGGCGTGTCGAGCACGTTGATCTTATGCCCCTTCCATTCGGTGTGGAGCAGCGAAGCGAAAATCGACATCTGCCGCTCTTTCTCGCTGTCGTGGTAATCGCTAAGCGTGTTACCCTCCTCGATGGTGCCCATGCGGCGGGTGGAACCGCTTGCATACAGCATGGCTTCGGCCAGCATCGTCTTGCCACTACCCTGGTGGCCTACCAGCACGACGTTACGGATATGGTCTGCGTCATAAACTTTCATCTACTTCCTCCTGATTGGGTGGCCCTGCGTATGTTGTGTTGAGCCAGCAGTTGTCGAAAGGCGAGAAAAAGACGCCACCTGGCTGTAAGGGCCGGTGGCGGTTTGAGTCGTCTATGTGGAAATTGGGAAATAGAAAATGGGAAAGGCTGTTTTGACACAGCCGCTTTCCAATTCCTCATTTCCATTTCTCCACAAAGATACTCTTTGCAAAAAAATAATCAAGGCGGCTTTCATTTCTCCGACCTGAAAGATGCAGCGGAGTTCCGGGTGGTGCCTGCTACCAGGGAAAGGAGAACACTTCGCCGCCAAACGGCTTTAACTCGCCGCCCGTAATCCCACCAGTTCGTTTATGCCACCCACGCTTCTCGCCCTCGAAACCGCTACCGACGTGTGCAGCGTCGCGCTCATGGCAGATGGTCAGATCCTCGCCGACCTGACGCTACGCCGCCCCCGCGCCCACGCCGAAAGTCTGGTGCCGATGATACAGGATGCGTTGCGCTACGCTGGGTTGACAGCCTCCGCGCTGGATGCCGTCGCGGTATCGATGGGGCCGGGGTCGTACACGGGGCTGCGCATTGGCATGAGCACAGCGAAAGGGTTGGCGATGGCCGTGGATGCGAAGCTCATGGGTGTGCCATCGCTCGAAGCGATGGCTGCGGCTGCGGTGCAGAGGGTGGCTCCGGGTGATGTCATTGGTGCCCTGTTCAACTCGCGCCGCCACGAAGTTTACGCTGCTGCTTTTCGGCGCGGCGCAGAAAGCACGCTGGAACCCCTGGCTGGCGCGGAAGCGTTGCTGCTCGACGACCTGCCCGGGTGGCTCGAAAATCTTGCAGGCGACCGCCTCTGGCTCGTGGGGGAAGGCGTGCCGCGTGCCGAGCCGCTCCTCCCAGACCTCCACCGAAATGTGCAGGTGCTCGCCCCCGAGATTGTCGCGCCGTCCGCCACCTGGATAGCAAAGCAGGCGGTGCCTCGCTACGAGCAGGGCCTCTTCGAGGACCTCGCGGCCTTCGAGCCGTTCTATCTGAAAGCTTTTGTGGCAAAAAAGCCGAAAGCATCTATCTTTGAGAAACTCAACTTTTAAACGCGGAATGCGGAGTTCGGAGGGCGGAGTGGTGCTGAGAAAGCCCACTTCGTACGTCGCACTTCTCACCTCGCACTTCAAAACATGGCTTGGTTTCAACGCAAACAGAAGGGCATTCTGACGGATCGCAGCGGGCAGAATGAGTCGCCCGAAGGGCAATGGATCAAGTGCCCGGAATGTGCCGAGATTCTTAACCGGCGCGAGGTGCTAGACAACGCGCTGGTATGCCCCAAGTGTAGCTATCACCACCGGATGAACAGCGAACGCTACTTCGATCTGCTGTTCGATGAAAGCACCTACGACCTCTACGACACGGACCTCACTTCCAAAGACCCGCTCCACTTCACAGATCGCAAGCCCTACGCGCAGCGGATCAAAGAGGCTAAGAAAAAGTCGGGGCTGAACGATGCAGCGCGGGCGGCCATGGGGCGGGTCGGCGGTCATCAGGTTTCGATTGCCGCGCTCGACTTCTCGTTCATCGGCGGTTCGATGGGATCTGTCGTGGGCGAAGTGGTGGCGCGGGCCATCAAGCGGGCCTACGCCGAAGAAGTGCCCCTCGTAATTATCTCGCAAAGCGGTGGGGCGCGTATGATGGAAGGTGCGCTCAGCCTGATGCAGATGGCAAAGACAAGCGCTCACCTCAGCCGCCTCGCGCAAAAAGGGCTGCCGTTCATCTCGGTGATGACCAACCCGACCACCGGTGGCGTCACGGCCTCGTTTGCGATGCTGGGCGATTTTCACCTGGCCGAGCCGGGGGCGCTGATTGGTTTTGCCGGGCCGCGTGTCATCCGAGAAACCATTGGACAGGATCTACCGGAAGATTTCCAGAGCGCCGAATTTTTGCAGCAGCAGGGCTTCGTCGATCTCATCGTGGACCGCCGCGCGTTGCGCCAGAAGATCATCCATTTGCTCGATCTGATTCAGGAGCAGGTTTGAGGTTCAAGATTTTCCGAAAGGAGTTCTTCATCTCAACGGCAAACTAGTAACAGCATGAAACCAATAGCCTGTATCCTCCTCGGTCTTTTGGTGAGCATAGGATGTGCGCAGCCAGATGCCGAAGAGATGCCTACCGCGCAGCAATCTGTCGCCGCCGCTTCGTTGACGTTCCAGGAAGTCCCCTCTCCAGCAGCGCCCGGCAGCGGGTTGCCGCATTTGTATGCTGGCGCGGACGGACAGGTCTGGCTGAGCTGGGTCGAGGTATTGGGGGAAGGTCACGCGGCGCTACGGTTTGCACAACGGCAAGACACGGCGTGGTCAACGCCAAAGACCATTGCCGAGGGCGACGACTGGTTTGTCAACTGGGCCGACTTTCCGTCGCTGATTGCGCTGGGTGAGGGAGTGATGGCGGCCCATTATCTGCAAAAGAGCGCCGAATCGACTTATGCCTACGACGTGCGCCTCACGCAATCTGCCGATGGCGGCGCGACCTGGAGCAACGCCCTGACACCACACGATGATGACACGCAAACGGAGCACGGCTTTGTCTCGATGTTGCCATGGGACGGCGATCAGGTTTTGGCCGTCTGGCTGGATGGACGTAACACCGGTGGTGGGCATGGCGGGGCGATGACGTTGCGGGCTGCCACCGTCGGCGCGGATCAATCCATCCAGAACGAGGCCGAACTGGATGCCCGCATCTGCGATTGCTGCCAGACCTCAGCGGCGCGCACGGCGAACGGAGCCGTCGTAGCCTACCGCGACCGTAGCGACGAAGAAATCCGCGACATCTCGGTGGTGCGCTGGAAGGACGGACAGTGGTCCGATCCGCAAACCGTCTACGCTGATGACTGGCACATCGAAGGGTGCCCGGTGAATGGCCCGGCGGTGACGGCCGATGGCGAGCGTGTCGCCGTGGCGTGGTTCACCGCAGCCGACGATACGCCCCGCGTCAAGCTCAGCTTTTCGCCGGATGAAGCCGTGACTTTTGGCGAGCCGGTGATGGTAGACGACGGGCAGCCCATCGGACGCGTTGATGTGGTGATGTTGCCTGACGGCAGAGCGCTGGTAAGCTGGGTCGAGCGGACGGACGACGGAGCCGAGATTCGGGTGCGCCGCGTCCAGGCGGATGGCACTGCTGAGGCTGCTGTACGCGTGGCCCTGACATCGCCGGAGCGGGCCAGTGGCTTTCCACGCCTCGTGCGTTCTGGCGATCACCTCTACATGGCCTGGACAGAAGCAGGCGACCCGATACAGCTACACACCGCGGTCGCCGCGCTGCTGGAGTAGGTTGCTACTTGAATTGCCATTCGAGCCGACTCGCGGCTTTCTGCTCCAGCGTAATGACGAGCGTCATCGGGCGTGGCTCGGTCTTTTCGTAGAAGAACCGCGTGGACGTTTGCCGGGTGGGGCGGCCCAGTGTTTCCAGGATGTGGTTCTGCGCAAGCCCTACGCGCAACCCATCGGGGGACGTGTGGCGGGCATCGGTGAGGGCTATCCATGACACCGATGACTGGTTTCCTTCCTCCTGCAAACCAACTTCCAGGCCATAGTAGACGGCTGTCGTCGCGGCCCCCGCCGAGTTGGCGGGCTCCGTCTCGGCACGCACAGGTTCGCCGAGGCGGGCGACAAGATCGTCTCGGTTGAAGGATGGATCCTGCGTCATCACATCAGATAGAAAAGCCGCTACGTTTGCGATAGTAGCGGTGGGGCCAGCCGTTTCTATGACCGGTGAAGGGTCACTGGTACTGGCACAGGCACCGAGCACAAGCAACAGGCTCAGCACGCAAAGGGATGACAGCAGGGAACGGAAGGACATGAACGCACGCTACGAGCGCGTCGAGGTTGATGAAAGACGGATGCTATCAGTATACGACCTACGTTGTTTCCTTTCAGGACGAATGCAGGGCAAAAAGCGTGGAATCCATTATCTTGCTGCTTCTCCTTCTTTCACCCCAAAAAAGCTTGTCACACTGGCAAGGGAGCCGACTTCGATGGAGCATCAACTCGTAACGACGGGCACCCCGTGGGAGCCACTCGTCGGCTATGCCCGCGCTGTGCGTGTCGGGCCGCATGTGCACATCTCCGGCACGACGGCGACGAATGAGGCAGGCGATCTGGTCGGCATTGGCAACCCGTACGAACAGGCGCGGCAGACGCTGGCGAACATCGTGGAGGCGCTGGCAGCAGCAGGAGCCAGGCCCGAGCATGTGATACGGACGCGGATATACGTGACCAACATCGAAGCGCACTGGGAGGCCATCGGACGAGCCCACGGTGAGGTGTTCAGGGATATCCGCCCGGCCAGCAGCATGGTGGAGGTCGCCCGCCTCATCGATTCGCGCATGCTCGTCGAGATGGAGGCCGATGCCTATGTGCCTACTGTTCATGGGCCGTAACGTTCACGCTACCAAATCGAACCTGTGCGGCTGCGCCCCGTTTAGGCCGTTTAGATTCTTTTACCCATGCACAACGACAAGAGGCACGCCGTGGCAGAAGCCCAGACAGGAGATACCGTAAAAGTACATTACACCGGACGGCTCGAAGATGGAACGGTCTTCGACTCATCAGAAGGCAGAGAGCCGCTGGGCTTTACGCTGGGATCGGGGCAGGTCATTCCTGGTTTCGAGGAAGCGGTCGTCGGGCTGGAGCCTGGCGGGTCGCGCACGACCACCATCCCGCCCGAAGAAGCCTACGGCACGGTCCGCGACGACCTCATCATCGAAGTGGAACGCAGCCAGGTTCCTGCCGAGCTCAACCCGGAAGTCGGCCAGCAACTCCAACTCACCCTCGCCGATGGACAGGCCGTGCCCGTCGTGATTAAGAAGGTCGGCGACGAGGAACTGACGCTGGATGCCAACCACCCGCTGGCAGGCAAGACGCTCGTTTTCGATATTGAACTGGTGGAAGTTGGCTAAGGCACGCAAGACATAAACGATGCAGCCTGATGGGCCGCTGGAGTCAATCCGGCGGCCCTTTTTTTACCCTTGCACTTGAGCGACGATAATCTGTTTATTAGCGCCATCTGCTTTCAAGATCTGAGTACCGTATTCGGTTACTGATCGTATTTCTTCCAACACGTTATCATTTTCAACAAGTAGAATAGTAGATAGGATGAAGGGTGCAATTATTTGGCCTGGTAGCGTCATGGTGGTGCTATGCATGCTGTGGGCTTCAGTAGCGATGGCACAAGACACCGCTACGCTCATGGGGCAGGTCACGGATAGGGAAACCGGCGATGTCGTGCCGGGTGCCCAGATCATGCTGGAAGGAACAGCACTGAGCGAAGTGGCAGATTTAGGCGGACGCTATATCCTCCGCGACATCCCGCCGGGCAAAGTAGAAGTAGCCATCTCATTTATTGGCTATACGACCGCTCTTTATAAAGTCGAACTTCGCGCTGGCGAGACGCGCACGCTGGATGTGGGCCTTGAACAAGAGATTCTGATCTTTGATGACTGCATCGTCTGGACAGAGGATCAGCAGCCTTTTCGAGAGTATCCGGATATGACTTTCGATTTGCCCAAACGAACAGTGACATCTGAATTTGATGATCCGTGCTTTCCGCAATCCGCATGGCCGATACACAGCGTCGCGGATGCGGCGGCGTTGCTGCCCGGGGTGGACCGGGTAGAGACGACCGACAGCCTTGCGCTAAGAGGGCGGACGGCAGGCGCTACGGCGGTTTACGTAGATGGCATCCCGGTCATGGGTGCGGTGGATTTGCCCTGGCCCGCCGTGCAGTCAGTCGAGGTGCTGGATGGACACATCCCGGTGCAATACGGCAATGCAAGTAGCGGTGTGCTGTCGATCACGACGGAGCGGGGAAAAGAACCGGGGCTGCACGGCAGCCTGGAAGGGCTCTCGTCGGAAGTCACGGACGCCTATGGCTACAACGAGGCGAACTTCAGCCTGGGCGGACGGCTGGGGTCGAGAGCCGGGTTTTTTGTGAGCGGCTCATGGATCCAGCAGGCCGACCGCAACCCGACGGCCCGCGCTCTGCCGCGCCTCCGCGAAGAGGTACTACAAGACCTTTATGAAAACCCGCAGGCACTCTTGCTGGTCAACGAGAGCGATCCAGAAGACAGACGCATCGTGACGATACCCGGCGAGATGCCGCCCGGCACAACGGTAGATGAGTTAATTAGCACTGTCGATATTCCCGCAGGCTACCGTATTCTTTCACTGAATCCAACGTATCGTGGAGATTATCTGACGGAAGAGGACTTCGTTCTCGATCCGAAGAAAACGAACAACCAGCAAACCCAGGGCAGGCTGGCCGCGCATCTGGATGTGGAGCTTCTGCCCAACATGATCCTTGGCGTGGGCGGATACGGAAGCACAGGGCAGCGAGACAACTGGGACTGGGGCTATGCCCTTTTCAACCGGGAGCCTTTGAGCCAGACCGATAGCCGGGCCGGACGCATCTATGGTTCGCTCGACCATGCCATCTCGCCGTCCTTTCGCTACCACCTGCTGGCAAGCCTAGACGATGCCCGCTCGACGACCTACAATCCGCGCTTTTCGTCGGATGTCCGGGATGTGCTGTTCTACGGCGACATTGATCACCCGGCCAACGCCCTTGTTCCAAGCTACCTACGAGTTAATATTCCGGATA
>DATGCC010000963.1:0-8885 GCA_035312345.1 Rhodothermales bacterium | reverse complement strand
GCCTCTGCGTTGGGTGAGCTTGGGTTTGGACACCACAAGATACCCAAAGGCAGGGGCTTTTCTTTAGCAGGATGCGCTACTCATAAAAGTGTCCGGTAGTCAAATGCGACACTAGGCTCCATATCTTGAGCAAGCAAGTATAACGTAGAAATATCGTTTTTTACGAGACTATGTCTGCACGAATCAATCATCCAGCCTTTCCGCAGCCAGATGATTCAAGGACTGGTGTTTGGAGATATATGGACTTTGCTAAATATGTGGCTATGCTGCAAAAAAGCGCGCTTCACTTTCCGAGACTCGATCAGATGCAAGATCCTTTTGAAGGTACTTTAACTCGACCTAATTTTGAAAAGGCAACAGAGCACAGCCTCAATCAGGCAAGAATCGCTAGAAATACATTCTTTATCAATTGCTGGCACCTATGTAATTTTGAATCAGAAGCGATGTAGAAACTCTACTCAACCTCAAATTATGCCATATCGATCCAATCCACCTACACAGGGCGAGCGCATTCTAAAATCCGACTACTTGAGCAAGGAAGGCATCGTTCCAGCCGGCCCGCTTGCGCTTCATGCGCAGACTCAGCCGCTTCGTCTCATCCTTACGCAGCAGATTGAGTGCTACCTGCCTGAGCACCGCCATGTTCTGCCCCCCGTGATCACGCCGAATGCGGCTCTCGTCCTCCCGAAAAACCACATCGAGCACCCAGTGAAGCTGATTCTCAATGCCCCAGTGACTCCGGATGATGCCAAGCATCTGCTCAGCCTCGACCCTTAAGCTGCTGATGTAGAAACGGCGCTCCAGGCTTATGCCCGATGGCGTGTGGCGCTCGTGTTCGATCATCACGATGCTGCTGAGGTCGCGCCAAGCCTCGGCCTTCGGTAGCCATGCCACATCAGTAGAGATCCACAACCGACGCACTTCCTTGCGCCCATGCCCGAGATCGCAGGTCTCTGCATAATCGACCGGCATCGCACGCCAATGGCGCTCGTGGCCTTCCTCGAAGTAGGTGCGCACCTCACGGTGCAAGGTGCCTTGGTTGCCTTTGAGTGCCAGCACATAGTCAGCCTTCTGTTTGCGGATCTGCGCGGCGATCTCGGTCTGCGTGCCCATCGCATCGAGCGTGACGATGCAGCCTTCGAGGTCAAGAACCTCCAAAAGCGCCGGAATTGCCGTGATCTCGTTACTCTTGTTCAAGACTTTCTCTTGCGCCAGTACCAGGTGCTGCTCACAGGCCCAGGCCGAGATCATGTGCAGCGCGGCTTTCGGATCGTCCTTTTCATAGCTGCGGCGCAAGGTCTTGCCACCTGGGTGGCAATGACTTCGCCGGCTGTCTTCGAGGCCACGGCTTCCACCCAGCGCACAAAGCCGCGGGCGAAGGCCTCCGGGCAGAGGGCGGCGAAGACCCGGCGGAACGTGTCGCCCGAGGGGGTGCCATGCTTGAATGCGAGCCGCTCTTTGAGCCATTGGGCTTTGGCCTGAGCGAAGGTGGCCATGTCGTCCCAGCCATCGGCTCCGGCGACGATGGCGCAGAGGGCGATCACGAGCAAATGATCGAGTTGGTGACGTTTGCCCTGGTCACGTCGGGGGTCATCGAGGTGGTCAAAGTAGTCTGTAAAGCGGATCTCGGACATGGTAGGGCCTCAAACTGGAACAGAACGGACGATTCCAGTTTACGAAGCACCAAGCGATTATCACCACCCAAATTTAGAATGCGCTCGCCCTGTCCACCTACACTAAACTTGCCGAATCACTTCCTCAGTTGTATGCTGGTAGTTTCATTGGCGCAGTACAGTACATTGACCACCACAATGATTCTATCCCAGAAAACAATATTTTTTATCCACCGATGCATAAACGATCATCGTTTGATCACGAAAAGGAAGTTCGTGCTGTAGTCTGGTATAGAGATCCCGGCACCGAAAATCCAAACCTCCTCGAATCCTATCCTCCTGGTATTCCCGTCAAACTTAACCTCAACAAGCTTATTGACAGAGTAATTATTTCTCCAACTGCTGCGAAGTGGTTCGTTGAGACTGTGAAAGCAGTTACGAAGAAGTATGATTTTTTATTTCCTGTTACGCCATCAAATTTGAGTCTTTCTCCCTATTTATAATTTGCTCACATTCAAATCCGTACCGTATTTCCCCACACAATCCGATACGCCAGCAAGTAATGATCCGAGACGAGCGGCGTACGAATCAGGCGAGAGGCGAGCGTGAAGACATCTGCATGGTCACTGGGGATCAGGAAACGATCAAGCTTTAAGCGATGGACGGGGCGGAAGGCGTTAACGCCGAGGCTGGCGTAGGGATTAGCAGGATATACTGGTGGTTAATGCTCAGGAAAGGTATGCCCAGCCGTAGCGCGGCGCGGGGCAGCAGCGGCTCAAAATCCGTGATGATGAGGTCGGGGCTTCACGCTCCAGGTCCTCGCACAACGAGTGAATATAGGTGGGCAGCTTTGCCAGAAAGTGCATCGATGCCCATCCCGTTCGCGGGTAACTGAGATCCCGGTTCGGTTTGTAGCTGAAACTCAGCCCGGGTATCCGACGCACCGACACCGCCGTCTCGCGGTAGAGCGGAGCCAGAAACGTGTATGCCTGACGCGGTGCATAGATGGTCACCTCGTGCTGTTGCCGTAACGCCTCGACGATGGTGTGTACGCGGGTGGCATGCCCCCGCCCTTCGCCGGATACGCTATATGCTATCTTTGCCATGATCTAAGATGGCGTGGCAGGCGCAGCAACGCTTCATCGGAACGTTATGCTTGTATCAATAGATTATAACCTCGTGGTGAATAGCTATTAGCCATTAGCTGTCAGCTTGTCTTTGCACCTCACCCAGAGCAGGCGTTCCCCAACAAAGCAGGTCCAAATGAAAGAATTTATCTCTGTCGTTGAAGCCCGATCCGTCATCCTTGGCACCGTGGAGCCCTTGGAAACAGAGCGGGTGCACCTGAGCCATGCGCTGGGCCGCACGCTCCGCGAACCGATCCGCAGTCGAGAGCAGATCCCACCATTCGATAATTCGGCCATGGATGGCTTTGCCGTGCGTGTAGACGACCTCAGCGAACTACCCGCCACGCTCAAAGTCATCGAAGACATTCCGGCAGGCACGTTTCCACAACGGCGTGTGCTGGAAAGACAATGTGCCCGTATCATGACGGGCGCACCCTTTCCCGACGGAGCCGATGCCGTGGTACCCGTCGAGTGGACGGAAAACGGCAGTACTGATGAGGTGCAAATCAACCGGGCCCCTGCACCAGGCCAGCATGTACGGAAGGCAGGTAAGGATGTGGGCCTGGGCGAGCAGGTCTTCGAGCCCGGCCTTGTGATTACACCGCCAGTCGTGGGCATGCTGGCGAAGCTGGGCTATCCGATGGCAACCGTTGCGCAGAAGCCCCGCGTCGCCGTTATCGCTACGGGCGACGAACTGGTCGATCCGTCTGAGCCGCTGCAACCCGGCCAGATCCGCGACTCCAACGGCCCGGCCCTCGCTGCCCAGGTGCAAAGCGCCGGAGCCGAGGCCCTTCCACCCTTCCGCGCCGCCGATACCGAGGATGCCATCCGCAAAGTCATTGAGCAAGGGCTAGAGGCCGATGTGCTGCTGTTCTCTGGCGGCGTCTCAGTAGGCGACTACGACCTCGTCAAGCAGGTGCTCGACGAGATGGGCATGCAGTTGCTATTCTGGAAAGTGCGGCAGCGCCCTGGCAAACCCCTCGCCTTTGGCCTGCTCGAAGGTCGCCCCGTTTTTGGCCTACCCGGCAACCCCGTCTCCTCCTCCATGTGCTTCGAGCAATACGTGCGCCCCGCCCTGGCCAAGATGCTGGGCCGTCGTCTGCTGCTACGCCCGCGCTATGCCGCCCGGCTCTCCGCCCCAACCGCTAAAAAGGAAGGGCTTCACCATTTCACACGCGGCGTTGCTACCTACGACGACAACGGCCGCCTCCTCGTGCGCGACACGGGTGACCAGGCGTCTAACCTGTACTCGTCCGTTGTCAAAGCGAACTGCCTTTTTCATCTGCCCGAGGCGATGGAAAGCGCGGAAGCAGGCGATGTCGTCTATATGGAATGGCTGGACTGGTGAAGAGCAGAGCCTATGAGCCTACGAAAGGAATCATAGGCTCCAAGACTCATAGGCTCCTCTCACGCGGAACCTGATGCCTCTTTTTCTACTATGAAACAGACCTGTCAACCAATCACCCGGAGATGAAGATGAAACGCTGGATGGTATCCTTGTATGCGCTGGCTATCCTTGGGCTGGCCGCCTTTACATTCCACCCCACCGACGACGCACTGGAGATTGGCAGCCCGGCTCCGATGACGGATGTTGCCATGCTGAACGTAGACGGCGACTCGCTATCGTTGGCAGATGCAGCGGGCGAAAACGGTCTGCTCGTGATGTTCTCGTGCAATACCTGCCCGTGGGTTGCTGCCTGGGAAGACCGCTACCCGGTGGTGGCCGAAAAGGCGGAAGCGTTAGGCCTTGGCATGATCGTGCTGAACTCGAACGCCGCCTACCGTGACCAAGGCGATGGTTATGCCGATATGCAAGCCCGTGCCGACGACATGGGCTACACCTTCCCCTATGTCGTTGATGAGCATGCCAACCTCGCCACGGCCTTTGGAGCCACACGCACGCCCGAAGCTTTTCTCTTCAATAGTAGCATGACGCTGGCCTACCACGGAGCCATCGACGACAACGCCAAGAAGCCCACTGAGGTCGAAAATACCTACCTGCTCGACGCCATGACAGCCATGGCAACGGGCGAAACCATTGCCCAGGAAGTCACCAAATCCGTTGGCTGCACCATCAAGTTCCCCTGATAGTTTACCTATAATCATGGATAGAGACGACCCGCTGGGTCGTCTCTACGGCAACATTAAAAAACAAGCGCGGCCTGAGACGTCATGTCTCAGGCCGCGCTTGTATGTTTCCTGTGCGTGCGGATGACTACTTGATCAGCGTCATACGGCCTGTTTCAACCATCGTGTCGCTCGCCGTTTGCGCCACAATCCGGTACAGGTATGTGCCCGAAGCCAGGCGCGAAGCATCTAGCTGAAGGCTGCGGTTCGAACCAGCAGCCACCTGCTGCTGCGCCATCGTCATCACCCGGCGACCCAGGATGTCTATCACTTCAACACGCACATCCGCCGTCTCAGGCAAGTCGAAGCGAATCGTCGTTGACGGATTGAACGGGTTGGGGAAATTGCCGTGCAGCGCGAAGGTCGTCGGCAGATCGTCCGCATCTTCGTTCGCCGTAATTGTCCCGCGCGTCAAACGCACTGTGAAAGCCTGACCTTCGGTGCCAAAGCTCCCGTCGCTCGTCACCACTCGGTGATAGAGCGTCACCGACTCGTTCAATCCGACGCCGTTCGCCGTCAGCAGCGCAGCCACCTCACCGAAGGTCGTCGAGACACTGGTCTCAGTAAGTCCCTCTGCCTCGAAGAGCACATCTGAGAAATCCGATCCTAGCGCCAGTTGCCAGCGGTAGACGATGTCGTTGCCGTTGGGATCTACTGCGTCGGTCCACTCCACCTCGAAGGGATCGCCGGGATCGCCTGTGATGTCTATCGTCAGCCCATCCGTCGGCGTGGTCAGTGCCGCGGCCTCTGGCGCTACGTTGGTGCTGATGAGTACCTGCCCGCGCAACTCGCCACCAGCCTGATCCACCGAGTGGATGTTCACGTATATCTCGCCATCGAGCAACATCGCCAACTCACCGCTGGTCAACGTGAACGTGTTGTCCTCCGGCTCGAAGGTGCCCGCCTGCTGGTTCGTTTCCAGATCGGTGTTCAGGTCGAAGAGAATGCCTCCGTTCTCGCCTACCGGCGCACCGTGCAGATGCGCACCACCCTGCACCGCCGTGTTGAAGTTGCTCTCCAGCCCAGCGAAAGAAGCTGCCACACGTAGCACATCGCCCTCCAACACGGCGATGCCCCCCCCGCTGGCGCTGGTCTCGATGGCTGGCACCTCATTCTGACCTGAAAGCCAGAACTCAAACACGCGGCTGGCCATCGGCAGGATTTGCCCGCGCAGCTCGCCGCTACCGATCTCATCAGAGTGGATGTTGACATAGAACAGGTCGTTTTGCAGAGCCGTTCTCTGGGCGTTCGTCAGCGTGAAGGTGTTCTGCGTAGGATCGAAGACGCCGCCCCGGTCGTCGCTGTCGAGCGTCGTGGTGAGATTAAAGATGATACCCCCATTCTCGCCAAGGTCGGCCTGATGAATGTGGGCCCCGCCGCCAATCAACGCATCGAAGTCGCTCTCCAGGCCGCTGAACGCACCCGAGACGACGAGCGTGTTGCCGGTGAGTTCGGCAATAGCTCCGCCGAGGGCATTGCTGCCATTGGACGGCACCTCAGCCCGACCTGAGAGCGCCACACGGAAGGTGGCGTCGGCATTGGCGGGCAGGAGTTGACCACGGATGGATCCGGCAGGCAGATCAACGGTGTGGACGTTGACGTAGTAGCGTCGGTCCTGGAGATCCTGCATTTGTGCACTCGTGAGCGTGAAGGAACCGGAGATGCTACCGCCGCGGTCATCCGCATCGGGCGTGACAGTGAGGGTAAAGACGGGGGAACCATTCTGCCCGGCAAAGCCGCGATGGATGTGGGCCCCGATGGCACCGTTGAAGTCGCTCTCCAGATCGTCAAAGGAGCCAGTGACGGTGAGTGTGTTGCCGTTGAGCGTTGCGTTAACCGTCCCGGTACCCGAGATGCTTTGCAAGCTAAAGGCTGGGGCTCCTGGCGCTTCATCACCACTGGCGTTGGGTGGCACTTCGTTCGCACCCGACAAAATAGCTGTGAACATACTGGGATCGACCGTCACCGTCACGGTAGCGGTATCCGTACTGTTGCCGTCACTTACCGTGTACGTAAACGTATCGGTACCATCGAAGCTGGCATCGGATGTATAGACGATCATACCGTTCGAGATCACTGCCGTACCGTTCGAGGGTGGCGTCACTGCCGTAATGGTCAGCGGATCATCCTCGGCATCGGTGTCATTCGCCAGCACATTGATGGTGAACATCGTGCCGCTTGATGTCATCGCCGCATCATCATTCGCCACCGGCGATGCATTAACAATAATATTGACCCACGCCGAGTCGCGCCCATTCAGCCCATCGTAGAGGGCGTAGCGCAGGCTATCTTCACCGGTAAAATCATCATCTGGCGTATAGGTGATGACCTGTGGCGCTCCGGTACGCGGCGTAATGGTAGCCATTCCATTCTCGGGCTCGACGACGATATCCTCAATTCTGAGCGAGTCGCCCTCGGTGTCGGTGTCGTTCGCCAGCACATCCAGTTGTGTAGCCGTATTGGGCACCACGACGAAGCTGTCGTCGTTCCCCACCGGCGCTTCATTGATGAAAATGTAGACTTCAGCTTCTTCTTCACCGGCAATCCCGCCCTCACTTCGTATTCGGTAACGCAGGGAGTCCACACCTACAAAGTTATTATCAGGCGTATAAAGAATTGTGTCATCGTCGAGACCGCCTCCTGAATCACCATAGTCAATTTCGGCGTCGCCATTCATTGGGCCTCGCACAATACTGAAGAGTTCCAGATCAAAGCTAGGGTTGGTCTGCTCATCATTCGCGAGTACATCAACATTTACCGCTGTGTTGATGAAGGTCGTCGTCGTATCATTGCGCGCAATGAGTACCTGGACTTTGTTCTGTGCTAAGCTCGTCAGCGGCGTGGCAAGGCTCATGCACAAAGCCAGTGCTACGAGCATGGGGGGTATCAAGCGTTTCATAAACAACTCCTTGGTTCGAAATGGTAAGGGTACTTCAGCTACTAGATCGGCCTAGCCGGGTCCGTGGCTACCTAATTGCATCTCTTTACATACACCGCAAAGGCTTGGTCCACCCTAGTATGTAACATAGCATGAAAAAATGAGCGCTTCTATGCCCTGAATTAAAAAGGATTGACTTACGACTTACGGCAACATGCTCCTGCAAGGGGTTGTGCGAATAAAGTCGAGCATAGCCGGACCGGCCGTCTTGTCGTCGCGGCTGAGGGTACGGACGATACGCGCATGGCTTTCGCCTGGCACCACCACCACCTCGCTCGCTGCGCCTGCCTTCTCCAGGGCTGCATGGAGTACCTCAGACTGGCGATGCATAAAAGGCCCTTCTCCTTCGGCATAGAGCATGAGAAACGGAGGGGCATCCCCACGGACAAAGGGTACCACCGATACGGCTTGCTCCCAGCCCTCCTCTTCGCCGAACCGTTCGCGCAGGTACTCCTTATCGCCGCCGAGCTCGTAGGTTCGTGCGTCGTCAATGTCGTAGGCCGCTCCACTGACAGCGATGACACCACAAAGATCGGCAGAGGTCTGGTAGACTCCAAGTGCTCCCGGATCAAGCGCGACGCGGGCGGCAAGTTGCGCACCAGCGGAGTAGCCCATCAAGAAAAGGCTTTCAGAATCGGCTCCATAGGCACCGATGTGCTCCTGTACCCACGCCACCGCCTGTGCCACATCGCCGACCTGCTCGCGCCAGTCCACCGTTGGTAAGAGGCGATAGTTGATGACTGCCACGCCAATCCCGTGCGCTGCGAAAAACCGTCCGATGTTGGCATACACATCCGCCCCCGCCACCGTCAAATCCTTGTCGCCATTCGTCCAGCCGCCACCGTGGACAAAAACGGCAACCGGCCAGCCTTTGCCCACAGATTCCCCTGGCAAAAACAGATCGAGCCGGTGCTTCTCGTCGTCGGCTTCGGCATCCGTGCGGTAGGGCATATCCTGGATAACCTGCTCGACTGGCAGCTTGGCTTCCTCATACAGCAGCGCGACGCCGATCCGGTTGTAGACAAAGCAACCACTGTTTGCCAGTCCAAGAAAAATCAACAACAAAGTATAGCAGCTACG
>DATGCC010000962.1:0-12966 GCA_035312345.1 Rhodothermales bacterium | reverse complement strand
GAGCGCGTGCCCTTGAACGGCTTGAACGCGCAGTCGAACACGGGCAGGTGCTCGTCCTTCAAGATCGGCGCGCCCTCAATGGTATCGTTGTGGTCGATGTATTCGATGATCGCCATCGTCTCGTCCTTGGTGTAGCCGAGGCGGCCCAGCGCTTCGGGCACCGTCTGGTTGACGATTTTGAGCATCCCGTCGCCCTTGCCTGCCAGCAGCTTGTACTTGACCAGCGCGATGTCCGGCTCGACGCCCGTCGTGTCGCAGTCCATCATAAAGGCAATCGTGCCCGTCGGCGCGAGGACGGTGCTCTGGGCATTGCGGTAGCCGTGGCGATGGCCGAGGGCCAGCATCCGGTCCATCGACTCTTGCGCAGCCTTGACCAGATAATCCGGGCAACTGGCGTCGATGTCGTTTACGGCGTCGTGGTGCATCTGCATCACGTCGAGGAACGGCTCGGCATTCTTTTCATAGCCGTCGAAGGTGCCGATCTTCGGGTTGGCGGCGATCTCGGCGCTACGGGCGTAGGCTTCGGCGTGCTCAATCGCCATCACGGCACCGGCCACGGCGCGGCCTTCGTCGCTGTCGTAGGGCAGGCCCATCGCCATGAGCAACGCGCCCAGGTTGGCAAAGCCGAGGCCGAGCGGACGGTAGGCGTGGCTGTTCTTCGCAATCGACGCGCTCGGATACCCGGCGTTGTCCACCAGAATCTCCATCGCGGTGATGAAGATGCGAGCGGCGGCGCGGAACCGCTCCACGTCGAAGCTGCCGTCTTCGTTCTGGAACTTGCGGAGGTTGAGGCTGGCGAGGTTGCAGGCCGAGTTGTCCAAGAACATATATTCACTACATGGATTACTCGAATTGATCGGCCCGCTGTTTTTGCAGGTGTGCCAGCGCTGGATCGTGTCCTCGTACTGTGCCCCCGGATCGCCGCAGACGTACGTGCCCTCGGCGATTTTGTCGAGGACGTACTTGGCGTCGGTCTGATCCACCACATCGCCAGAGGTGACGGCGCGGAGATCAAACTGCCTTTCTTCATCTGCCGCCGCCATGAACTCGTCGTTCAGCCGCACGCTCTGGTTGACATTTTGGAACGAGACGGAGCCGTAGGCCGGACCGTTGAACGAGCCGTCATAGCCTTCTTCGATGAGCGCCCAGGCCTTGCGCTCTTCTTCCTGCTTGGCTTCCACGAACTCCATGATGTCCGGGTGCCACACCTTCAGCGTCTGCATGATGGCGGCGCGGCGCGTTTTCCCTCCTGACTTAATCGTACCGCCCGTAGCGTCCTGCACGCGCATGAAGCTCACCGGCCCGCTCGGCGTGCCGCCGCCCGACAGCTTCTCTTTGGACGACCGCAGCGTGCTCCAGTCCGCGCCGACGCCGCTGCCGAATTTGAACAGCCGGGCGCTCTCGCCCATTAGCTTCCAGATGTCGTCGATGGAATCGTCCACCGATATAATAAAGCATGCCGACGCCTGCGGGCGGGCGTATGGATCGACCGGCACGACTTCTTTCTTCTTGGCATCCCAGCCATAAATGGTTTTACCACCCGTGTCCTTGACACCGTACTGATGATGCAGGCCCACGTTGAACCACACCGGACTGTTGAACGCGCCGTACTGGTTGGCACAGAGCCACGTCAACTCATCGTAGAATTTCTCTCCGTCTTTCTTCGAGGCAAAATAGTTTTGCTCGATCCCCCAATCTGTAATCGTGCGGGTGACGCGGTGGATGAGTTGCTTCAGGCTACGCTCGCGGCCACCATCCTTCGGATCTTTGCCGTTCTTCGAGACGTCGCCGTAGAAATATTTACTGGCGACGACGTTGCTGGACAGCAGGCTCCAGCTTTTCGGAAATTCAACATTCTTCTGCTGGAAAATGGCCTCACCTTTCGGGTTGCGAATGGCGGCATCGCGGGTCTCCCATTCGAGGGAATCGAACGGCGCTTCGCCATCGGTCGAGAAAACCCGGTCGATGGTCAACCCTTTTTTGAGCGCATCCGGGGTGGGCAAGGCGTCCGCCACCTGATCATCGAAGAAGGTGGCAGCAACGGTGGGTGATGGGGCCTGGGACATAAACTTCCTCCGCGTAACGATTTGAATGAGAACTGGATTTCGGACAACCGGCACGGAGCGAGGCACAGCGAGACCTGGAGCGGGCAGGAGTCGGCCCTTGCGGAAAAGAAAGGGATACGAAACGTAGATACCGCAGGCGAGGCAGGCAGATCGGCTGTGACCCGAGATGAATAACGGTTTACCGCGAGGTCACGATAAACCGCTGAATCCTATCCGGGCCGGGCGACTATTAATAAATCGTAGCGAGCGCCGTTATGCAAGTGGTTTTTTTCCACATTTTATGCTTCCACTCGTTGGTAACAAATGCATAACGGAAATAGCTTTGGGGCCCTTCGACCCTCGAATGGAGCAAACAGACGCTATTTAAAGTCCGTTATTGATTCATTTCAGAGAACATAAACGGATACGCCCACAAGTTATCCACAATTCAAAGATTCGGGCAGCCAATAACGGTATCTCCACGGGTTCAATAACGGAATACATGTGCACATATACTCCGAAAGAGCCGGGGTGGAATAACGCATGAAGCGTGGGAGGTGAAGTGCGCTTTTCGCCGCTCCTCACCCCCCACGCTCTGCTTCTCGAATCCCCAACACGCTGAGCCAGCACCAAAGCCCACAAGCCACGGGCCCGGTGCTCCTGCTGCTACTTACTGCTGCTATTTAATAGTCTTCGTCGTCATCATCATAATCGAAATCATCCTCATCGTCGTAGTCGAAGTCGTCGTCGTCCTCGTCCTCATAGTCGAAGTCGTCGTCTTCATAGTCAAAATCGTCCTCGTCGAAGTCATCATCTTCATAATCGAGGTCGTCGTCTTCATAGTCAAAATCGTCCTCGTCGAAGTCATCATCCGAGAAGGCTACGGTCAGGACGTCGTCCGCTTTGTCGATGTCAAAGAAGGCCGGTGCAGTCATGATAAGAGGAAGGCTATTTGAACGGGTTGGCGGGTCGGCCCAAAGCCGCCCAGGCTGTCACGGACGCAATTACGCTATTGTGGATTAGAAAAAGCAAGAGGGCGTAGCCGCTTCGCGCATAAATCCCTCAGTGTATTCAAAGTTTTTTACATGATATCTTATCCGACCACACCGAGGCACCGGGAATCCTGACGCGCGGTGGGTCGTTTACACAACCCTCATATCCTGATATGCCAGGACCTTTTACCAGCTTGCAACCTGACTTTTATGGCCGACTTTAACGAACGCAGCGCGTATCCGCATCCAGAAGACTTTGAGGTGATGCGGCCCGAATACACGGAGCAGGAAGACGGATACTTCCAGGCCTCTATCACGCTGACGCCTTTCCGCGTCACGGGCAAAAGTATGTCCCGGCCCGGTGCCCGGCGGGCAGCGCTGTATGAGGCCCAGAAAACGTATAAATCGTATCATCCCTCCTACCGGGTCAAAAGTCCGTTTCCCGATGAGTTCGTCGACCAGGAGGGCGTCTCTTGGAAACGCATCCCGCCGATGCGCCGCGCCACCACCGGCGACTACCTGTTCATCGGGGAAGAGGGCGAGGAAGACTACGCCGACATCGAGCAGATGCTGATGTGGGATGTCCGCCCGGTCCCGCAGGAAGCGGCTGCCTAACTCAGAAAATCAGTTCTTGTAAGAAGGTCTTACCTGAAACCGTGGCGGTCAGGTAAGACCTTCTTCAGTTCCACAGCACATCCATATAAACCGGCAGGTGATCTGAGATGGTGCGGGCTTGCTTGAGGGTGCTGAAATCGCTGGTAAAGTCGATAACGCCTGACTGGGCCGCCCGAAGCGGAGCCGCCTCGTAGAAAATGTTGTCGTATTCGTTGGCGAGGTGTTGCCCGTCCCTACGCCGCATGCGGAGACTGGTACGCTGATCCACAAGGACGGGGCGGTAGCCTGCTGCTTTCAGGCCATCGAAGGCCTCATGATCCTGTCCGAGATTGAAGTCGCCCATCACGAGCAAGTGGTCGTCCGGGTAGCGGCGGTGTAGCTGGTCGAGCAACACGTTTTCGTCGGCGGGGCGTTTGGCCGTGGGCACCGCGTGGAAGCTGGCGAGGAGCACCTGTTGCCCAGTTCGCACATCCTCGAAGCGGGCCAGGAACGGCTCGCGGTCGAGCGGGTCGGCCAGCGACGCCTCCAGCCAGGGCTGCCCTACCAGCCGCACACGAGACGGCTTCCAGAGGTAGGCATAGCGTTCGGACCCCTGCCCGCTCGTCGGCTCGCTGACGATATAGTCCCAGGGCGTACCGGTATAATCAAGGTCTTCGTCGAGGCGCATGACGGCGTCGGGGCCGGCCTCGCTGGCAATGACCTCCTGCAATGCCACCACATCGCCCTGGCCCTTGCTGATGATGTTGGCAATGATGCCCATTTCCTGGTCATCTTTGGAGCGGCCCAGGTTCAGCAGGTTCCAGGTGATAATGCGCACCTCGGTCCGCCCAGAAGCTTCTGGAGCGACCGTGCCTTCCGAGGTCGTAACCGATTCGGTGAACTCGCCACTGTCGTAGGTGAGGATGTAATACGCCGTGACCAGCGCGAACAGGAGCAGGAGTAGGGGAATGACTTTGCGCATGTGCAGTACCGAGTTTGGGAGCATATCGAATGTTGAACAAGGATTGTAGAATGGCGAAGTGAAAGACAGAATACCTTCTTTATTGTACAATCCTTATTCGGGTTAAGGAGCCCGGTCGGGCCATTCTACAAGGTTTCTTCCTGTTCCCGCAGGGGCCGCAATCCATCTCGGGTAGCCCCTGCCACATCAAAGGAATACTTCGCCTGGCTGAGGGAACGGTAGGGATACTGTCCCTTCAACGCAGGCACCGACCTGCAGGTGACTACAGCACGAAAAACGCGGGAGACTCCAAACCGGGTCACCTCCAACTTCAAGGCATAATGCTTTCAAGTTCAAGCTTTGTACCGCATTCCCAGGCTATCTCGTACTGTTCAACACCAAGTAGCGCTTCCAACTTTTTTCGCCAACGGTTGAGCAGCATCCATTTCTCCATCCACCTGGTTGGACTGTTTGGATGCGTGAAGGCTAAGGCGAGCACTTCAACCGCCCGCCCGGCTTCATTCTGGCTGGCACAAAGGATTGCCAACACCGGCAGGAAGGATAAGTATCCTTTGGTGGTGTGGAAGGGACTGCTCGAATTCAAAAAGTCATCCACCTTCGCTCTTGCCACCGCATACTGTTCCAACCCACACGCCGCCATGGCCAAGCCAAATTGTGCCATGAACGCAACATTAGGATCGGATAAGACGGCCAAGCTTTCATGGCATAAATCCCATGCTTTGTCGTAGGCTTCTTCAACAGCGGCAAGCCATCCCAGAACGCTGAGCGAAAATGCTTTGGGAAATAGACTGTTGCTTTCTGTTGCTAGCGTCCAACTTTCTTCGGCTAGCGCGTGGGCACGGGAGAAATCACCCTGGAAAAACGCATCAAGACTGAGGCCAGCCAACGACTTCGCGATGCCAGCGCGATCCCCTAACGCTTCCCGAAGGGCAATGGCCTCATGTAAGTCATTTCTGGCTTGCACCGTGTCATCTTCCAATACCGCATATACGCCCTGTCTCCCCAGAATGCGTGCTAACGCAAAGGTGTTGCCCGTCCTTCTGCAGATCTCGCGCACCTTTCTGGCGTGGGCATTTACCTCATCAACCTGACCAAGGAAGCGTTTGCTGGCACTGAGCCAATGCAGCAACTCGGCCCTGTAGAAGTCATCATGTAGCGCTTGAACCCGTGCAACGGCTTCTTCGAGGATAACAACCGCCTGCTTGAAGTCGCTCGATAGATACCGGTTCATCCCAAGTATCCACAGGAAAAAAGCGATTTCCTGGGGTGTGCCATGGGCTCGAACCACTGTTAACATACGTTCGAGGGCTGCGCGATACGGTGCGCCGGTTTTGTCAAACCGCAACAGCAGCCGACGCTGTACCGGATGGGACTCAAGAGCAAAGGATACGTCCCATTGATTTCGGGCCTGCTGAAGGAGGATTTCTCCAACAGGTACACGGGCCCTCATTCTGCAAAACCAATAGAGCGGTTCCAACGTGCGGTTTATCGCATCAGGATCATTTTGCTCGACGGCCCGGCCCCACGCGAATCGGATGTTGTCGAAATCAGCTTCGATCTGATTCAAAGCCTCCAGTTGATGTTGCCCCTTGATTCCGATTTCACACCGGGCCATCAGGTCCAGGTAAAAAGACCGGTGTGCCTGGTAAACGGTATCTGATCGTGCTGATGCCTGTAGTTGCTCTTCCGCATATTGGCGCAGCAGTTCGTGCATCGTATACCGTTCGGCGTCCGGCTCCCATTGCAACAGCGATTTGTTGACCAGGGCTTTTAACACAATCACGTTGGATCCCGCTACGGCC
This sequence comes from Rhodothermales bacterium, assembly GCA_035312345.1. GTDB lineage: Bacteria > Bacteroidota > Rhodothermia > Rhodothermales > DATGCC01 > DATGCC01. The sequence continues at coordinate 6,551 of DATGCC010000962.1, read as the reverse complement.
TGGGACGCCTCCCGTGTAAAGCCAGCGCGAAACACCGAGAGCCGCATGTATACCTCGCGTTCAGCTTGTGACAGGCGTGACCATGAATAATCAAAAACGGCCCGAATGCTGCGCAATCGAAGGGGCACATCGCGCATATCCGTGGCCAGGATATCGATGTTGCGTTCAATCTCTCTGGCAATGTCCTGGAGGGAGAGCACATCAACGAGGCTAGCGGCAAGTTGGATACCCAGCGGCATCCCGCCCACGCGCAGGCAAATATCCCGCACAAAGGGCAAATCCTTGTCCGCGATGGCCATGTTCGGTTGGATCCGTTGCATCCCTTGAATAAAGAGTCGCACCGCGCTACAGTTGAGGGTTTCGGCACGCGTATTTTCTGTTGGCAGCGCCATACCTCCCAGCGCATAAACGATTTCGCCGCTTAGATTCAAGCGTTCCCGCGAGGTGGCAACGATCTTAAGGTTCGGGGCCGCGTTCAGCAGCATAGTGACGTGGTCGGAGCCATCAACGACATGCTCAAAGTTATCGAGAATCAAAAGCGCCGCTTTGTTGCAAAGGTAGGTTTGCAACTGATGCGTTGGGTCACTCGCTGTGGAAAGCTGGACGTTCAGGGAGGTCGCTATGGTTGGGGGGATGTCATCAACCGTACGCACCTGCGTCAGGGGAACATAGAAAACGCCGTCTTGAAAGTGTGAGGTTTGGGATTTGGCAACCTCCAGGGCCAGCCGCGTCTTGCCCATTCCTCCCGCCGCAAGGATCGTGATCAGCCGTGCGTTCTCATCGGCTAAGAGGTTTGCAAGTTCGCCCAGCTCTATCTGGCGACCCACAAAGGGCGTGGTTGCTGCGGGTAGACGGTGCGGGGGGGGTGTATCACGTAGGGGCTGCGTTGCGAGCGATGTGGATTCCAGGAGGCCCCGCTCTCTAGCCATTTTTACGGCCTCGGTTCGATTTTTTACCTCCAGGGTGCTATAGATGCGCTTGTTGTACCATTTGATGGTCTCAAGCGACAGGAACAGATGCTCTGCAATCTGTCGGTTTGCCCAGCCGTCGGCGATCAGGCGCAGTATGTCCAGTTCTCGCTCAGATAACACGGCGGTGAGGGCGGGTTTTACAGGCACAGGCGTTGTACGCAAGTTATCAGATTCCACTCTTAGAAACTGTTTGGTACGTCAGTTGGCAGCCGAACGCGAGCGTATTTTCGCTCAGTGCCGCACGACTTTCGAGGTTCGTAGCAGCGCCCTGAGCGTAGCGAGGAAGTACTCTTGGGGTGCGCTACGGGCCGAGAAACCGAGCCCGAAAGGCGAGGGAAGCGGGTGGTGATGGGCGGAAAGAAGCCGCGTGCAGGCCCAAATCATCTTACCAAACAGTTTCTCATTTCCACCCTTTCGGGTGGTGACATCCCCCTCGAAGAAGCGTATTCTTGGTTTGACCTTACAACTAACCAACCCTATTGGGAGGATCAAAAATGTCGGTACACAACAAAACAGCCCTGCGTCGCCTCTTCGAAGAAGGATGGAATCTGGGCCATATGGACGTTGTCAACGCGATCTTAGCGCCTGACTTTGTCGGTCACTTCTTGCCACCCGGCGTCCCCGCTGGCCCGGAAGGCTTCTGTCTTTACATCGCCGGGTTTCGGACGGCCTTCCCGGACCTGCACATGCAAATCGACGATATGATTGCCGAAGGCGATACAGTGGCCATACGGATTACGTTTCGCGGCACCCACACGGGTCCGCTCATGCATATTCCCCCCACCAACAACGAAGTGACCTTGGGAGCCATGATCATCGCTCGTTTTGATGAGAACGGGCACTATGTGGAAGGATGGGGTGAACACGATAAGCTGTCGCTGATGCAGCAGCTTGATGTCATTCCTGCCTATTCGTAACGCTGCAAGCAGTAAGGGCCGTCCAGTACCCACGTACAACTCCTGCTCCAGGGTGGTCATCTTTGGGAGCATCCACACTTCAACCAAAACAAAGGTGGTGACATGTCGTCATTCCAAGCAAAAATAACCTCCATAGTGTACGGCAGCTTGATGGTATGGGCCTTGTCGTCCATTGCCGTCAACAATGCCGGGGCACAGATCAAATATGTGTACAGCCTCGACTTTCCCCTCGGCCAGAAGGCAGCTTACTTCGAGTGGGTGGCATCGGTGGCAGATGTCCTGCATGCCCCGCCGGAAATCAAGCGCATCATCTCATACGAAAACTACTTCGGCGCATCGCCTCATCGGTTCATCGAGTTCGAATTCGACGACGTCGAGGCGGCCGCTCGGTACTTCAACCGAGCGGAGGTCAATCAGGTGTTCGAGGACATAGTCAACCATAGCCTCACAGGTAGAGTCACGGTGTTGAAGCTAAAGGGGGAATTCACGAAGCAATCGCGCGTGGGAGAACTGGATTTTCCTGAAGGGACGACGCAGCATGTTGTACTTGTCGATGACGTGCCATGGATGCCCTGTCCGCCAACCTTACCGACGGGTTGTGAAAGGGCTGTTCTGGAAGGAAATCCCCAAAGTGCAGATCTGTTTACGGTGCGTTTCAGAACCGGTGCAGAATTTGTCATGCCTCCCCACTCGCATCCCAAAGAGGAGCGGGTAACCGTTCTACAAGGAAAAATGTATGTTGCCTTTGGTGTGGATGGGACGCGTGAAAAGGCCAAACAGTTTGGACCGGGAGACTATTATGTAAATGCCCGAGGGGCGGTTCATACGGTATGGGCAGACGAAGCATCGGTGATTCAGATCACGGGGATAGGTCCCTGGGAGGCGCATTTCGTCGAACAATAAACCTGGGCCGCGACGACCATTGGAACAAAATGATGCGCTAAGGTCTGGCGGCTCATACAACCCCGTTTCTCGATCTCAGGCACTGTCGCTTAGCACCCATTTTTGTTCCGATTCTACAAAAGGGCCTGTTCGTTAGTCATCCTTCGTATTAGAGCGTGTGGACGTTTAGCTGAGAAAGCGAATGCGCGGTCTATTTTGCGCAGATCAAGGCGTTTATCGCGTTCGATACAGCGCATCGGGCGAGATCAACAACGACGAGAGGCACCAAACAGGACCGCAGGCGCGACGCACGGTAATGGTCCACACGCCCTAGCATCCTCCCTCATGCTTGACGCCGAATCCAGAGGGTGTGGGCTATGCCGGGAAGATAGCCGAGCAGGGTCAGGAGCACGTTGAGCCAGAAGGCTCCGCCCGCGCCACGCACCAGGAAAACGCCCAGCGGCGGAATGGCTATCGAGAAAAAGGTGCGCAGAAAGGCCATGCTCGTTTGGCGAAAAGGGAAACGCGTCTAGCCCGAAGATAACACCACGCCACGACCACCGGCAACCTCACCCTTCCGCCAGCGCATTGTCCTTGATCCGCATCAGGTGTGCGATAGCGGCATCATGCTCGGGTGGAATAGCTCCCTCGAAGATCTCTTGCTTGATGGCTCCCGTCGCCCGACGCTCAGGCCCTTGTAGGCGCTGCATCATCTCGTTGAAAAGGGTACCCCGGCGCAGGGCTTCGTCTTTGATCTGCATCATGTAGGCGTAGGCCGCGTCGTGCTCGTTGGGAATGTCACCTTCCAGAATTGCCTCGCGGATGGATTCCTTGACGATGCCCACCGCCACGCCTTCGGTGATGCCGAGTTCGTCCATGATCTCGTTGCCATCAACGGGTGGCTGGAAGTTGCGCAGGCGGTCTTTCTCTTCCACCTCTATAAATTTGGCCTCGACCCCGTCGAAGGCAGCGAGGTAGCGCCGCACACGGCGCGGGTTCTTCGAGGTGATGTCGGCCCGCACAAGGGTCATCAGGTCATCAATGGCATCGCCCGCATCAAAGAGCAGACGACGCACGGCGGAGTCGGTCACGTCTTCATCGACGAGCGCGACCGGGCGGTGGTGGAGACGCACGAGTTCTTTTACGTACTCCATCCGCTCGTCCAGCGGCAGCTTGAGCCGACGGAACAGCCGGGGGATCCAGCGCGACCCGCGATCCTCGTGTCCATGAAACGTCCAGCCCGTGCCCTCCACAAACCGTTTCGTCTTGGGCTTGGCAATGTCGTGGAGCAGCGCCGCCCAGCGCAGCCAGAGCGTGTCCTCGCCCGGCCGGTCAGCCACCGATTCGGCCAGGTTGTCGAGCACTTGCAGGGTGTGATAAAAATTATCTTTGTGCCGCTGCCCATCCACTTCCTCGACGCCTTTCAGATCGACCAACTCAGGAAAGAAACGCTCCAGAATCCCGGTCGATTCTAAAATCTTAAACCCGATAGAGGGCACGGGGGCCACCATGATCTTGTTGACCTCGTCGATGATGCGCTCCTGGCTAAGGATATCGACGCGGTGCGCCTGTTCGCGCATGGCGGCAAAAACAGGCGGATCGATGGTGAAGCCCAGTTGCGTGGCGAAGCGCGCCGCCCGGATCATGCGGAGGGGGTCGTCGGCAAAGGTTACGTACGGATCAAGCGGCGTGCGGATGCGCCGCGCCGCGAGGTCGGCCTGCCCGTCGAACGGATCGAGCAGATCGCCAAAGCGAGCCGGGTGCAGGTGGATCGCCATCGCGTTGATGGTGAAGTCGCGGCGGTGCTGGTCGTCGGCGAGCGTGCCATCTTCCACGATGGGCTTGCGCGAGTTCCGCCGGTAGCTCTCGCGGCGGGCCGCGACGAACTCCAGCACCATTGCTTCGTCCTGTTTATCTACGGGCAGCCGGATCGCTGCCGTCCCAAAATTCTCATAGACATGAACCGTGCGCCCACCCAGCCGCTTGCCGACGGCTTTCGCCAGCCGAATACCGGTGCCCGGCCCCACCGTTACGAAATCAATATCCGTTGTGGCCCGCCCCAGCAACGCATCCCGCACTACACCGCCCACGGCATAGGCTTCAAACCCCTCCTGCTCGGCTACTTCGCCGACAGCATGCAGCACCGGCGTGTAAGGCTGTGGGGTCAATATGGAAGTCAGGTTTCGAGGCATGGTTGAAACGTATAATCATGTTGCGGCCTAGTAGAGACGACCCGGCGGGTCGTCTCTACGGTGGTCGATCAGCGCAATTTTTCCATCAGGCGTTCTACCAGCCGCATCGTGTGCAGCCCGTCGAGGATGGACACCGGCACGGGCTGCTGCTGGATGATCGCGTGGAGAAAAGCCTGGGTCTCAGCGACGAGGCTGGACACATACGCATCGGCAGAGCCATCGTTCGCGGCCAGCAAATCGGCAGCAACATCAAAGTCGCCATTGGCGGCGTAGAGGGCGTGGGCCGCCCCCGCCTGGCTACGGCGGATGCTAATCTGGGCATAGCTGCCACTATGAAACCGCAATCCGCAGGCCACCGCCTCGGGCCAAAGAGCCGACATGCGCACTGCTTCGGCATCCACCCGCTGAACGCTGTGGCTCTGGGCCAAAGTACAGCACAGATCAATCGCATCGGCAAGCCAACGCGGCCACGCTGCTTCCTCGGTCTCGTCGATTTCTTGACGTAGCAGGATGAGCGCAGCCCGCCATGCCTCCGGCAACGTTTCGAAAACGGGATGGAAACGCAACGGGCGGCTCACGCCCACCTCGACACCTGCTTCCTCTGAAAGCTGCACCACGTCCTGGCACTCGCGGATAGAGGTGGCAGGCGGCCATTCCAGAAAAACATGCACGCCCTGCTTTGTGGCCGCCTCGGCGATGCGAAAGTGTGCCGCCGTAGGCACGGTTACAAACACCACCTCTACGCCATCCAAAAACGCATCAAGGCGAGAGGCGTCTGCTATACCTATTTCAGATACGCCAGCGAGCACCTCCACATGCTGCACCCCCGGCACCTCGCCCGCGGCCTGCCGCCGCACAGTAGCGTGCGTGCCCGTCCCGATAATGCCGATGTTCATGGGTGATGGTTGCAGGTTCGCAGGGTTTTCAGGTTACAGGTTAAAGAAATGTAGATACGCCTGCTGCAAAGAAAGCTGTAACTTGATACTGAACAACTGGTCCTCCATCAGTATCCTGCTGCCTGCCCATCTTTGCGCATCTCGGAAGCGCCGTGGTAGACACCATTGGCGCTATCCCAGAGAATCGCCTGGTAGCCCCCATAGCCACCGTCCGTCCCGACCCAAACGTCGTGCCCGCGACGCCGGAGGTCTTCAACGACTTCATTAGAAACGCCGCTTTCCAGGTTGAGCGTGCCGCCATCGGTCATCTTCTCGCCCGTGGGCTGGCTGCTGCCGTAGTGCCGATAGCGTGCCGCATCACCAGCCTCCTGCACATTCATGCCGAAGTCGATGAGGTTGCAGAGGATCTGAACGTGGCCCTGCGGCTGCATCGCGCCGCCCATCACGCCGAAGCTCAAGAACGGCTCGCCCTCTTTCATCACGAAGGCCGGGATGATGGTGTGGAAAGGCCGCTTGCCCGGTGCATACACGTTTGGATGGCCCGGCTCGAAGGTGAAAAGCGCGCCGCGATCCTGAAACACAAAACCCAGCCCGTCCGGCACCAGCCCACTGCCCATGCCCACGTAATTGCTCTGGATCAGCGAAACCATCATGCCCGACGCATCGGCGACGGTGAGGTAGATCGTGTCGCCC
>DATGCC010000961.1:0-2565 GCA_035312345.1 Rhodothermales bacterium | reverse complement strand
TTACCACCGCCGGCCTCAAACCCAAACGGGGTGTTGTTGAGGAAGATCTCCCAGGTGTCGTCCGTCACCCAGGAGGCAATGAGGCCGAGGATGCCAGCGACGATGGCCAGCGCGGTACCGATCCAGAGGCCCATCAGCCCGAACGGGATCGCTAACAGGATGACCCCCGCCGACGCGACAGTCAGCAGAGCTGCGTCGGTGTCGCCTTTGGCGATCAGTTCGTCCGCCTCTTTCGCCTTGAGCCCGGCGTCGATCACGTTCACCACGACGCCCAGGGCCGAGAGCGAGACCTTGAGTCCGGCTTTGGAGCCTTTCTTCAGCGTGTCGCCCAGCATCAACTCGCCCGTCGTGAGGGTCTGGGCCGTAATGGCATTGGCCAAGGCGATGTGATCCTTGGTCGTATGCTTTGCCATCTCAGAATAGGCACGTACACTCTCCATGACGCTCAGCCAGCCGAGAAAACCAAACACACCATTGGCCGCCTCGACGTTGCCGAGCTTAGCCTTGAGCTTCTCGACCCGAATCCGTACATGGTTGAGCTTCAAATCCTTTTCCGTCAGCGTGCTAGGACTCCCGGTGACCAACCATTTCAATTTGGCCGACTCGGCTTTGAAGATCTCATCGGTACTCTTGAGCACGTCGGCGTCGGTGAGATAGCCGCCCTGCTGTTTCAACACGTCCACAAAATTCACCTTGCCACGGGCAATCAGCCGGCCCAGCACGAGCTTCTTGACACTCATCACGCTGCCGATCACCTCGCGCGCCTTCAGCACGTCCTTCATGGCCTTACCGTTGAACAGGTACTCGTCGAGGACAGGGAAATCGTCAATACGTTCGGCCAGCACTTCGGCGAGCATGTTGCCGGGGCGGGTCTGATGGAGGTCGCGGATAGCCTGCGCGAAGTCCTCAAGCACACAGATCTTCGCTCCGATCGGTAGCGGTTGTCCTGCGCCAGCGCTTGCTTCCTGGGATATGTTGACCAGGCCCGCACTATGATTGAGTGTGATCCATGCCTGGACTACGTCGCGTTGGAGCCATCCCGCCAGGTTGCCCGCGGCCAGGTCCACGGCATCCTGGAAGCTCTCCTGAAGGAGGCCGCGCCCCCTGAGATGGGCATTGAGGGCTCCGGACCGGATGGCATCGACCTTTTTTTTCAACGTCGGATTCTGCGCCGTGTCGAGCATGAGGGCCAGGCGGTATTTCGCCCATTTCTTCACATCCGCGTCGATTGATGCCGTGCTCTGGTTGATCAACGTCTTGTGAAAGCCGAACTCGCGTTCGTACTTGCGCAGCCACGAACGGAGCCGATTAGCGTGCTGGTTGGCCATCTGCAGGGGGTCCAACACCGGGAATCGCAGGGCAGAGATGGTCTCCTTCATGATCTCGCCGTCCTCGTCGGTGCCGACTTCCACGTCGATTTCCTCCGTGCCGAGGAGCGTGTGAAGGTATTCGAAATCGACCCACCCGATTTGATAGCCGACGTTCTTGTAGCCTGGCTCTGGCGGTGTATCTGCCGCGAAGTGCTTGATCCAGGTGTCTACGTCAGACTTGCTAATCTGTACTTTGGAAGCGAGCGCGCAGTACTTGATCTTTGTGCCGTTGATCACCGTCGGTAGGGTCACCAATGGCGTGCGGCTTGTCACCACCTTTTTAGACCCGAGGACGGTGCTCACGTTACCCTGCGAGTCGGCATACAACACCACGCACGCGTGTATGCGTTTCTTCCCCCCGGCTAGATCGTGATCTGCGAAGAGGTAGATCATGCGATCCTTGACCAGGTCCGTGCGTTTCTGCTTGAACGGCACCCTCCTGGCAGTCTTCCGCTTACCCCCGATCTCTGTTCCGTAGCGTTTGATGTGGCCATTGTACCACCTATGCGCGTTCTGAACGTCGCCATCGCTCCGGTTGAGGTAGCGGTGTGTGTGAAACATCACGGTCACTGCACTCCCAAGATCCTTATGCGTCCCCATATCCATTCCCGATCTTGTTATCCGGCATCAATCAATGTTCGTCTTCCCACGGTGCCTTTTCGAGGTCTTCATCATCCTCGTCCGGATCATCCTCGTCTGGGTCGTCCATCGGGTCTCCCAGGGGAGGCGCCTCGTCGTCCTCGTCATTATTCCGTGGCACATGGCCGTCGGCGTAGAGCTCGGTGAAGGGCACCTCGGCCAGGATCACGCGTTCGCCGTCGCCCAGCTTATGCACGAGCGTAAGGATCATGTGCGCGCGCACGTGCTCCCATCGTAGTTCCAGATAGGTCTCGTCGCGGGTGCTGGCACTCATGGCCTTGCGGGACGCGCCGAGCTTGCCGCACGTGCTGCGTAGCTCGAATTCGTCCATCAGATGGTTGACGAACTCGCTCGTGACTGGGTATTTGCGGATCAGCAGGCTAGCGGAGTGGTGTTCATTCTCGGCAGCGCAGGGCTCGGCGATAGTGTCGTAGAAGGAGCAAGAAAACCCGGGATTGTACCGCGTACCGGTCCCGGAATACCGCTTCCAGCAGGGTTTTACGTCGGCAAAGGCACAGGGGAAGTTGGGCAGCCGATTCTTGTGGAAGGCGAAGAT
>DATGCC010000960.1:0-4333 GCA_035312345.1 Rhodothermales bacterium | reverse complement strand
CGTCGCCCCGACGCGCCACTCGCCCGGCTCGGCCAGCTTATCTTTGAACGCACCGCCCACGCCCAGTTCAGCCACCGCCCGCGACCAACCCTGCCGACTGGCGCTGCCCTGGTAGCCAAAGCCGCGCACGTAATCCCGCTTATCGCCAAAGAGGTTGCGGTAGCGCGGAATGTAGAAGCCTGTGGGACGGTTGCCGTAGTAATACTTGTCGTCGAAGCCCTCCAGCCGTCCCGAGGCTCCGCAGCGGAAGTGGTGATCCATAAGGTTGTGCCCCAACTCGCCGGAACTGCTGCCCAGGCCCTCTGGCCACACGTCGGTAGCAGACCGCATGAGGATCCAGGTGGAGTTCAGTGCCGAGGCGCAGAGAAAAATGATGGGTGCAGAATACTCGGTCGTCTCCTCGTTGATAGCGTCCATCACACGCACGCCCGTAGCGCGTTTCTGGTCGCGGTCGTAGAGTACCTCGGTGACAATGGCGAATGGATGGAGCGTGAGGTTTCCGGTAGCCATCGCGGCAGGCAGCGTAGAGGACTGCGTGCTGAAATAGGCACCAAAGGGACAACCCAGCCAGCAGGCATTTCGGTACTGGCAGGCTCCGCGCCCGGGCAGCGATTGCGTGAGGTTAGCCGTTCGCCCAGGAATGATGCGCCGATGCCCACCGAAATGGCCCTTGAGGCGCTCGGCAATGTGCTCTTCTCCACAGTTGAGCGGCATAGGCGGCTGAAACTCTCCGTCTGGGAGTTGCGGCAGTCCTTCGTGGGAGCCACAGATCCCGGCGTGCCGCTCGACGTGATCGTACCAGGACGAGAGATCGGCATACCGGATCGGCCAATCGATAGCGATGCCTTCCTTCGCATTGGCCTCGAAGTCATAGTCGCTCCATCGATAGCTCTGCCGCCCCCACAACAGCGACCGGCCACCTACCTGATAGCCACGGTACCAGTCGAAGCGCTTCACTTCGGTGTACGGCGAGTCCTGATCAGAGGCCCACCAGTCGAGGTTTTTCTCGTTGAGGGGGTAGTCGCGTTTGAGCACCGGGTACATCTCTTCCATCGCCACCGTGCGCCCACCGCGATGCGGGTATTCCCACGGGCCTTTTCGGGCGTTGACGTAATCCTTGACATGCTCTACATTCTTGCCCCGCTCAAGCAGCAAGACGCGTAGTCCTTTTTCGGTGAGTTCTTTCGCCGCCCAACCCCCGGAGATCCCGGAGCCTACCACGATGGCATCATAATCCTGCGTCTGAGATTGCATACGTTCCTCTGTGCTGGTGAACAACCCTGTGCTCATGACGAGCAGCTTCAAGCATGGGGTGCGGAACCCCCATGTCAATATACCCGGCTTGGCCGCCCCTTGCAATGCCCTTGTATGTGTTCTATAGTGACGTGCATTTGGCCTTTGCTTTTTTTGGAATGTACAGGATAAATCGCAGATCGGAAGACACTGTTGCAGGGGGTAGCGCGTATAGGCATCCATTCCATACGTCCCGCTATTTCGCCCTTCGTTCTATCGCATGAATCCCCTACTCGAACAGAAACTCGCCAACCTGCCGACGCGCCCTGGCGTCTACCAGCACAAAGATGCCGAGGGTAAGGTGCTGTACGTGGGCAAAGCCAAGAACCTGCGCAACCGCGTGCGCTCGTACTTTCAGGAAAGCCGTCCTCGGGATGGGCGGCTGCGCATTCTGGTAAGCAAAATCGAGGATGTGGAGGTCATCGTCACCGACACCGAGGCCGAGGCGCTGATTCTGGAGAACAACCTCATCAAAAAGCTCAAGCCGCGCTACAACGTCAACCTCAAAGACGACAAGACCTACCCGTACATCTGCATTAAAAACGAGCGGTTTCCGCGCATCTTCCCGACGCGGCGCGTGCGCAAGGACGGCTCTACTTACTTCGGCCCATACACTGACGTGAAGAACATGAAGCGAGCGCTACGGACGATCCGCTCCATCTTCAAACTGCGCACCTGCTCGCTGAACCTCGCGCCAGAGCCGATTGCAGCGGGCAAGTACCAGCCGTGCCTCGAATTCCACATTCAGAAGTGCGCCGCGCCCTGTGTGGGCAACCAGAGCGAAGCCGCCTACAACCGCACCATCGAGCAGATCAAAAAGCTACTCAACGGTCACACGAGCGAACTCATCGAGTTGCTGGATGACGAGATGAAGCAGCAGGCCACCGCGCTCAACTTTGAGGAAGCCGCCAGCCTGCGCGACCAGATCGAGGCGCTTAAGAAATATTCGGAGCGGCAGAAGATTGTCAGCCAGGACTTCGTGGATCGTGACATCTTCGCCCTCTGCACCGACCGCGACGACGATGTGGCCGTGGGCGTGGTCTTCAAGGTACGCGAGGGCAAAGTCATCGGTCGCCAGCACAAATACTTACGCCGCCTCGCCGAGCGCGATGAGGCCGAACTGATGCAGACGTGGATGGAGCATTATTATACTGAAGCTACCTTCTTCCCCGAAGAAGTTTACCTCTCTACCGACACCGCCGATCCCGAGCCGCTGGAAGCCCTTCTGCGCGCGCAGCGCGGCAAAAAGGTCGTCATCAAAGTGCCTCAGCGTGGCGAGAAAGCCGACTTGATGAAGCTGGTGGAAGCGAACGCCCGCCTCCTGCTCGACGAATGGAAACTGGCGCAGGCCAAGCGCGGCGAGGAACGTACTCCCCACGCCGTCAAAGCGCTGGCCGACGATTTGCGCCTGCCGAAGCTGCCGCGTCGCATCGAGTGCTTCGACATTTCACACCTGGGCGGGACGGGCACGGTGGCGTCGTGCGTCGTGTTCGAGGACGGCAAGCCCAAAAAGCGTGACTACCGGACGTACAAGATCCGCACGGTGGAGGAAGGCAAACCCGACGATTTCCAGTCGATGCGCGAGGTCATCTCGCGGCGCTACCGGGCGGTGACCGAAGAGAACGGCCCGTGGCCCGACCTGGTGGTGATCGACGGCGGCAAGGGCCAGCTTTCGAGTGCGGTGGAAGCGATGCAGCAGGTGGATGTCTACGGCAAGTTTCCCGTCATCGGGCTGGCGAAGCGGCTGGAGGAAGTCTTCTTCCCCGGCGACTCCGACCCCAAGCACATCGGTAAAACCAGCCCCTCGCTTCAACTCTTGCAGCGCGTCCGCAATGAAGCCCACCGCTTCGCCGTGACGTTCCAGCGCAAGCAGCGGCAGAAGAAGACGCTCCACTCCGAACTCCACGACATCCCCGGCGTGGGCAGCAAAACGGCGCAGAAACTCCTCAAAGCATTCGGCTCCGTCAAGCGCGTCCGCGAAGCTTCGGGCGAGGCGCTCACCGAGGTCGTCGGCCCGGCAATGGCGGAGAAAGTCCAGACGTACTTCGCCGAGCAGGCGACAACATAGCGCAAACCATGTCAGATCAAATGCGCGAACGGTCGCTACTCACTCCAGATAGGCTTTGATGGATTCCAGCACGACGGGCCAGGCTTCCAGCACGGATGCATAGTACCAATCCCAGTCGGCCCCATCTTGATAACCATCCTGCGTAACCCGCAGCAGCGTATGTTCATCTGACGTGGGCCGGGCTTCAACGTCCAGCGTCATCGGCCCCAGGATGTCGCGGGCGGGGTTGAAATAGGTATATTGCTCAATCTGGAGCCGCGCCGCCGGATCAAGCTCAGTGATGATGCCAGTCGTGACGAAGCCAAAGCCAGCTTCGGACACGTTCCAGGTAAGTGCATACAGCCCCCCTTCGCAGGGCTGGACGAGGGCCCGTTCGCCCCCCCACCACGCCTGGAGCGCCGCCCCATCAAGAAAAGCGTTAATGGCCTTCCGGGACGTAACGGCAAGCTGAATATCGGCCTGGACGGTTCGCATATCGGCGATGGATCACCGTGAAAGGACCACCTGCTTGTTACGACTTGCGGCCAAGCGATATCCGACGAGCACGGCGGGTAGCAGCGCTGCAAGAAACAGCATATGGTACCAGAGCGGCATCACGGCCCAGTATTGCATCTGTACGCCGATCCCTACGACCAGCAAGAGAATACCCAATGCTACGCTGCTCCCGAACGCTTTGGCCGGTGCTATCCGGGTGGTCACCCAGCCAGACACGACAGAGTAGACCATGCTCAGGATCAGCACCAATACAAGCAAAGCGGCACTATCGGTGGACCCATCGGCGTTGAACGAGTTGGGCGTGATGAGGGTGAGTATCGAATTGCTGCCGAGAAACAGGACGGTCCAGACCACGAATCCGGCGACGATGGCTCCAATGGCTCTAAGCATGATGCTCCTCCTTGTTTGGGTGAATCGAAGCGGGATTCAAGACACCCCGTTCGTTGCGTGAGCCCAAAATACCGGAGCCCAATGACA
>DATGCC010000959.1:0-2936 GCA_035312345.1 Rhodothermales bacterium | reverse complement strand
TGCCTTTGTAGATGTAAATCCCCGTCGCCAGCACATCCACGACGAACCAGAAGTGCCAGTTCTCGATCTTCTTCTTGGCCGTCAGCCACATCCCGACGAGGCTCAGCACCGTCGTGGTGCTGTCCCAGTAGGGCACGGCGGCATCGGTGTAGCGCAGGAACAGCGTCCCCATCGCCGCGATGCCGAGGGCAGATAACAAGCTGATCACCACAAGCGTCTTCGGCCTGGCTCTGGTGACGGGCAGTTCTTCTTCCTGGTCTTTCTTGCCATAGATCCAGTAGTACCAGCCGTAGACGTTCAAGGCCAGAAAAACGACATGCAACGCAAGGTCGGCGTAGAGCTTGACCTGATAGAAGATGACGAACGAGATGAAGACGTAGATGATGCCCGCAGGCCACGTCCAGATGTTTTGCTTGATGAGCAGCCAGACGGCGAGTAGGCCAAAGATCAGTCCGGCGGCCTCTAGCGCGTTGATCTGAACCGCGTATGTCCAGATGGTCTCGAAAATGCGTTCCATGCTATCACTTCCCAGGGAGAACAACGAAGGTGGTGCAAGATAGCACTGGCTCGCTATCTTTACAGCGTCCCTCAGACCCCACCCACGCCCGCAGGTTTCGTAACCCTGCGCACGCTACCAGCAAGCACGGCATTGCGAAAAGGATAAATCCGCATACCCTTGCCCGCTCTTTTCCATAAACACTTACATTAGCGAAATCCGCTCACACATCTTGCGCCGCCATGCCCGCTCGACACCTTGCTTTCATCCTGCTTGCCCTGCTGCTGCCCGCCTCGCTGATCCTCACCGGCTGCGCCAATAGCGACGACGCCGCGTCCGCGCAACTGGAATCGCCGACGGTGCTGCTCATCTCGCTCGACGGCTTTCGGTCGGATTACCTGGATCGCTATGAGGCCCCGACGATGCGCCGCCTCGCCGCCGAGGGCGTCCGGGCCGAGCGGATGATTCCAAGCTTTCCGAGCAAAACCTTTCCGAACCACTACACGCTCGTCACCGGCCTCTACCCGGAGAACCACGGCATCGTCGCCAATACCATGTACGACCCCGAGTTCGACGCCTGGTTTAGCCTGGGTAACCGCGACGCCGTTTCCGATGGACGCTGGTGGGGCGGCGAGCCGCTCTGGGTGACCATGGAAAAGCGCGGGATGAAAACAGCCACCTTCTTCTGGCCTGGCTCCGAAGCCGAGATCATGGGCACCCGCCCGTCGTACTGGCTGCCCTTCGATGGCGACCTCCCGGCGGCAGATCGTGTGGAGCAGATCTTTGAGTGGCTGAACCTGCCCGCCGAAGAGCGGCCCTCCTTCATCACCCTCTACTTCAGCGATGTGGACCATGCCGGACATGATTTTGGGCCGGACGCTCCCGAAACCGCCGAGGCCGTCCGCACCGTGGATGGGTACATCGAGATGCTGGTGGAGGGTCTGGAAGCACGCGGCCTGCTCGACGAGATCAACCTGATCATTGTCTCTGACCACGGCATGGTGCCGACCTCTTCCGAGCGGGTCATCTTTCTGGACGACTACATTGATCTGGATGACGTGATGGTGGTGGACTACACCCCCGTGGCGATGATCCGTCCGAAGGAAGGCAAATTCGATACAGTCTACCAGGCCCTGCAAGCTGCCGAGCACGCCCACTTCTACCGGAAAGACGAAGTGCCCGACTCCTTCCACTTTCAGGATCACCACCGCATCCCCGACCTCATCGGCATCGCAGAAGAAGGCTGGTCGATCACCACACACACGTACTTCGAGAACAACCCCTCTTCCTTCGATGGAGGCACGCATGGGTACAACAACTATTTGCCGTCGATGGGGGCCTTGTTCATCGCTCGCGGACCGGCTTTTGTGCAGGGCGAAACCGTGGGACCTTTTAGCAACATCCATGTTTATAACCTGATGACCGCCATTCTGGGTGTGCCTCCGGCCTCGGTTGATGGCTCGCTGGACGCGGTACGCCCCCTGCTCGCGCCTCAGGTAACTGCGAATGTCGAATGATGAACAAGGAGTTTAGAAGGTAGAAGGTGTTGTCTTTTCCCTCATCATTCAAAAATCCTTGTTCAATATTCCTCCCTCTTTTTTCTCGTCCCATACCCCGAACCCCTTCTCATGCGCCTCCAGTTGCTGACATGGATGATGCTGGTTCTTTTGTGGAGCCTGAGCGGACAAGCCGCCGTTGCGCAAAGCGGGCTGCTCCTGGGGATACAGTACGAGGCTCCGATCAGCAAACCGCTGCCCTACTACGCCGGTAGCGCCGACTCGCTCTCTCGATCGATGTACCAGACATTGATGATCGTCGAGAACGGTGGCTCTTTTGTGCTCCGCCCGGCGATGGACGGTTTGCTCATTCCCCGCAACAACCAGTTCTGGCGCGTCGAGACGAAGCGCAGCATTTACAACAGTTGGGTGGAAGATTTCATCTGGGCCGCGCCGAACGGCTCCCGCCCTCGCTTAGCAGGCATCCAGACGTACAATGGCGAGTATTGCGAAGGCCACCGCACGCAGCGGGTTCTATACGCAGGCAGCGATTTTCTCTCGCTCGAACAACGTAGTGCCGGGTATTGCGAAGGCGGCGTCCATCCGTGGTTTTTCAACACCCTGGCCGTGGTGCCCATCGACAGCACCAGCCATATTGGACTTAACATCGACGAGGTGCTAAACACACCCGCCCTTACCGCCCTCAACCAGTCGGTTGCCAGCTTCCTTGATGAACTGGACGAAGAGGAGGTGGTCGCCTACATGCCGGAGGCGGACCCGGCGAACTGGGGCCTCGTGCGGCGCGAAGGCATGTGGAAAACCATTGTCCGGGTCGAGAACCTTGAAGAAGTTGGCGAAAAACACCACACCGACCTGCCGCTCGATATCCCGCTCCCGGCAACGCTTTCAGGACGCGGACGGCCCCTTTCTAACTGGCAACAGAT
>DATGCC010000958.1:0-3778 GCA_035312345.1 Rhodothermales bacterium | reverse complement strand
GTCTCCATCAACATCAGCACGGGTAGCTTCACCTACACGCCCAATGCGGGCTTCACCGGAACCGACAGCTTCCAATACCGCATCCGCGATCCCGATTTCGCCAGTTCTGAACTAGTCGAGGTTTTTATAGGCGTGGGGGTCGATACCGTGCTACCGGTTGAGTTGGTGCGCTTTGAGGCCGTACAGGATGGCAACAGCGTTCGGTTGTCGTGGGATACCGCCTCCGAGACCAACAACGCCGGCTTCGATGTCGAACGTTCTATCAACGGCACAGCGTTTGAATCGCTTGATTTTATCGAAGGCCACGGCACCGTTAGCGAGCCGCAGTCCTATGCCTTCACAGACACCTCCTTTCCCTTTGAGGCGCAGGACTTGACGTACCGCCTCAAGCAAGTCGATTATGACGGCACCTTCGACTACAGCCCGGAGGTAGAGATATTGGTCGAACTGAACGTTCCCTATCGGCTGACGGCTCCTTATCCCAATCCCTCAACCGAGGCTGTCCACTTTTCGCTGGTGGTGGGGCGTGCACAACAGGTAGAAGTGGCCCTCTACGATGTGCTGGGGCGACGGGTGCAGGTGCTTTTCTCTGGAGAGATGGCTGCCCATGCGGCGCAAGCATTCACTGTCGAAACGTCGAGCCTGCCGAGTGGCCAATACATGTTACGGGCTGAAGGAGTAGCGTTTGTGGAGACCCGCCCGTTTGTGCTGACGCACTAGAACGGCCCTACACAAGAGCCCTGTAAAGCGGCTTTCGCAGTACCGCTTATTCTTGACCGGATGGCTCATATCGGCACTGCCTTCGCCTTGCGGAAGTGATTGCCCTACCCCTATCTTCTGATCGTATTACGTATGCTAAAGCACTAAATTACAAGTTCAAGGCCAGAAGCCTGACGTTGCTGGCAGCGCTCTTGCGTAGTATCCATTTATCTTCCTATGCGCCCCCTCGCTCTCCTTCTCCTCCTGATCGCCGGGAGCCTCCCGCTCCCGGCAGCAGCGCAGTCGTATGTTCTGCAAGGCCCCCTCCATCTGGGCGAACGTCAGGAAGGCCACCTGGCCCCCGGCGAGGTACACACCTGGACGCTGGATCTGTCGGCGGGCGACTACCACGCGGTGGATGTAGCGCAACCAGATGCTGACCTGGTGCTAGCTGTCTATCGTCCCGACATCTCGTTATACGCTTTCGCGTTCAAACCGCTTGGCCCTGGAAACACCCTACAAGGGCGCTGGATTGCAGACACGACGGGGACATGGTACGTCGATGTCAGTTCGCCCGACGCCCTTGCCGCTACCTACATGCTTACGTGGCACATCCAGCGCCCGCCAACGGAGCTAGACCAGGAAATCGCTGACCTTGAGCACCTCAGCAGCCGCCTCAAGGCCTACTATGACATCGATGCCTTCGAGCAAATCGACTCATTGCTTACGCATACGCTGGCTGTCGCAGAAGAAGGCCTCGGCTCCGGGCATCTGGAGGTCGCTGGTATCTTGAACCAGCAGGCTATGTTCTTCATGGGCCAGGACCAGCCGGATGCCGCGCAGGCGGCCCTGGAGCGCGCCCTGCGTATTCAGCAAAAGCAGGTGGGCGAACGCCACCCAGAAACGGCCACAACGCTGAGCAACATGGCTGCGCTGGCTGATCGGTTGAGCCAGTACGAAGAAGCAGAAACCTTGTACCGGCGCGTCCTCGACATCAACGAGCATGTGCTGGGGCCGGATGATCTGCTAACCTTGATGGCAAAGAGCAACCTGGCTTCAAGCTATCACCGGCAAGACCGCTATGCCGCAGCAGACACCCTCTACCGGCAGGCACAGACAGCGATGGAAACCCTGTTCGGTCCAGAACACCCTCAGGTGCTCAGCCTGCTTAACAACATGGCGATGTTGCGGGAGGACCAGAGCCACTACCACGCCGCCGAAGACCTGTATCAACGTATCCTCGCCATCCGCGAAAAAAACCTGGGGCCTACCCACTCCTCTGTAGCGTCTATGTTGAACAATCTGGGTAGCGTCCAACAGAAACGAGGCGCTTACGAAGAAGCCTTGCGTACCTACACGTCAGTGCTGGCTATCTGGAAAAGTATTTACGCATCGGAGACTCACTCCAATCTGGCCCTGGCACACAAGAATCTGGCGAGTACGTACACGTATCTGGATGATTTTGCGCAGGCAAAAGCGCATTATGAAAAAGCCCTGACCATTGAAGAGCAACTCTTCGGCCAGAGCGATCCCAGGGTGGCGACGACGCTCGGCAATATGGCTTTTTTAGCGGCACGCCGGGGAGAAACCACGTATGCAGATTCGCTTTACCAACGCGCCCTCGCTATCCGGGAGGCCCGGTCTGAACCGGTCGATCTGGGCATGCTGCTGAACATGATGGGGCAGCTTTATCAGCAAATGGGCCGGTTCGATGCGGCAGAGAACATGCTGAACCGGTCGCTTCGGCTGCTAGAACAAACCCTTGGCCCTGGTCACACGGAGCTTGCTGCCGTGCTCAGCAACCTGGCCTCGCTGCACCAGGAACAGGGAGCCTACGCCGAGGCTACGGCGCTCAATGAGCGGGCACTGGCTATTCTGAGGCAAACGCACGACGCAGAACACATTGCCATCGGGCAGACGCTCAACAACCTCGCCACCATATACGAGGCCCAGGGACGCTACCGCGAGGTCCTTGCTATGTATGAACAGGCCCTACAGATCGCAGAAGCCACCTATGGCCCGTCGCACTCGGAAGTCGCCATCCTCCTCAATAACCTTTCTCAAACACTGCTAGAACAAGGGCGCTTTCGGGAAGCAGAAAGCAAGCTGCAACGTGCGCTGAATATTGATATACAAATCTACGGTCCGAGGCACCCGGCCCTGGGCCAGCGGTACCTGAACCGGGCTGCGATATACGCCGGGCAAGGCCACTATGCCGATGCTGAACAAGATTATCAGCGGGCGCTAGACCTGCTCACCGCGGCCACCGACCCCGATTCCACGATCCTGAGCACAGCGTTGAATAACCTGGGCAGCTTGTACATCGACCAAAAGCGATATGACGAAGCAGAGACCCTGCTGAAGCAAGCCCTGGCGATCCGAGAAACCTATTATGGGGAGATGCACCCTGATGTAGCAGGCAGCCTCAACAACCTCGCCGTGCTCTACACCAAGCAGGAGCAATACGAACGGGCAGAACCGTACTACCGCCGCGCGCTCGACATCCTAGCAGCAACCAGCGGGCTCACCTCGCTCAGCTATGCGACGGGCCTCAACAACCTGGCATTGCTGTTAACGAGTCTTGAGAACTACGACGAAGCAGAGGCCTTGCTGACGCAAGCGCTCTCGATCTTTGAGGAACACCTCGGAGTCGACCATCCTGCCATCACGAGTACACTCATTGCGCAGACAGAAATGTATAAAGAGGCCGGGCGCACCGAACCTGCCTTCGAGGCCATCAACCGGGCGCTGGACCGCCTCGCAACCCTGCCAGGCTACGAGCCTGCCTTTCATGTGCGGGCCTTCATCCTGCGTGCCCGCCTGTACCATGAGGCCGGGCACCTTGACGATGCATTGGACGATATGGAAGAAGCGCTGGACCTGATAGCAATGATGCGCCCGGGCGTGGGCGGCGGCGAACAAACCCGCGCTCGCTTCCTGGAAACCTACACCGAAGCCTACGACGACATCACCGCGTGGTACCTGGAAGCGGGCGACCCGGAACGCGCCCTAGCCTCCACCGAGCGGGGCCGCGCCCGCGTGCTGCTCGACCAACTCGCCCTCGCCGAAGTCGATTTGT
>DATGCC010000957.1:0-8383 GCA_035312345.1 Rhodothermales bacterium | reverse complement strand
CGAGCAATGGGCCCGGCAGTCCCGCGAGCGCATCTTCGACGACAAAGGCAACCGCCAGCCCGCCCCCCACTACGACGCCGCGCTCGACGCCTACCGCGTCTTCCTGCAAAAATACCCGAACCACCAATACTTCCCCGATGTGCTGCGCCGCGTGGGTCACATGCAGCAGGATGTGTTCTTTGCCCTGAACGAAGCCAACGCTACCCTCACCGAAGTCGCCGAGCGTTATCCACAGACGCAGGCCGCCTTCCAGGCGCGCTTCGACCTGGGCCGCATTGCCATGATGCGAGGCAACCTCGAAGAAGCCCGGCTCATCTATGCCCGGCTCGTCGAAGAACTGCGCCTCGGCGAACTGGCCGAGCAGGCGCGCTACGAGCAGGCGCTGATCCACTTCTACCGGGGTGAGTTCGATGTGGCAAAGACGCTGGCCTCTGCGCTCGACGAGAACACCTCGACCGACGTGGCGAACGATGCCATCGAACTCAAGGTGCTGCTGAT
The DNA here is from genome assembly GCA_035312345.1 of Rhodothermales bacterium. Taxonomy (GTDB): domain Bacteria; phylum Bacteroidota; class Rhodothermia; order Rhodothermales; family DATGCC01; genus DATGCC01. The sequence goes on along the minus strand of DATGCC010000957.1, from coordinate 7,885 downwards.
CGAAAACAAAGGCCCCGACTCGCTGAACACGGCGCTCAAGAACTATGCAGAAATCGCCCTACAACATCGACAGCGCCGCACCGAGGAAGCCTTGCAAAGCCTGGATGTGTTTTTGGATGAATACGGCCAGCATCCCCTCGCCGACGATGCTCGTTTCCTCCGTGCTACCGTCTTGCACGATGCCGGGCGCATCGAAGACGCCCTCGCCGCTTTCGGCGAACTGCCGCTGATGTACCCGACCAGCTACCTCGCCGACCGCAGCCTGTTCGAGGCTGCCTCAATCCAGGAACATGACCTCGGCGACATCGAAGCGGCCCTCAAAACCTACACGCGCATCCTGACCGAATACCCCGGCTCGCTCCTCGTGCCTGACGCCCGCCAACGCATCCGCATCCTGCGCGGCGACGAGACGAGCTAGTGGATGGGTGAGGGTGGATAGTGTATGGAAAAACTATCTCGCCCTCGTGCCAATCCATCCACCACCTACCATCTACTATCCCTTATTATTATGACGCGCCGTTTGCTCATCATCGTGCTCCTCCTGCTCACTGCCGGTCCCGTCGCGGCGCAGGACATTCTGATCCCGATGGACTCGCGCCAGTCCGACCATTTGAAGGCGTATGGTGTGGCGTACTGGGTGCTAAACCGGGGCGTTAATATCGACTGGCTGCTGAACTACCGGGGCGGCTCGTTTCTGATGGCGACGTTTCCCGAACTGGAGCAAGAGTTGGCGATCCGCGGTGTGCATTTCGAGAAGCTGAGTGGTGCGCAGACAGCACAGGTCATTTCTACGGTGGAAAGCGAAGCGACGAACACCGCCGTCGTGCGCCTGGAGAAACCACCGCGCATCGCCGTGTACGCGCCGAAGCAAACGCTGCCGTGGGACGACGCCGTGCTGCTGGCTCTCACGTACGCCGAAGTGCCGTATGAAATGGTATACGACAACGATGTGCTTGACGGCAAACTCTCCGAATACGACTGGCTGCACCTGCACCATGAGGACTTCACCGGGCAATACGGCAAATTTTATCAGTATCGCAACACGGCATGGTATGTGGAGCAACAACGCGAGGCAGAGAAAACGGCCCGCGAGCGCGGCTTCCGCAAAGTCAGCCAGCTTAAGCTGGCCGTCACCGAAACCATCCGGGAGTACGTAACCCAGGGAGGCTTTCTCTTTGCCATGTGCTCCGGCACCGACACCTTCGATATCGCCCTCGCGGCGCATAACACCGACATCGTCCCCGCCGAGTACGACGGCGACCCCATCAACCAGGACGCCCTGGACCAACTCGACTTCGGGCACACATTCGCCTTCACCGATTTCCGCCCCAGCTTCAACGCGACGGAGTACGAGCATTCCAACATCGACGTAGGCCCGCCGCCGCCCCAACTGATGAACCCGGCGGTCGATTACTTCACGCTCTTCGAGTTTAGCGCCAAGTATGATCCCGTCCCGACGATGCTGACGCAGAACCACGTTGCCACGGTCAAAGGCTTCATCGGGCAGACGACATCGTTCCGCAAGAGCCTCGTCAAGCCCAGCAGCGTCATCATGGCCGAAGCACCGGGGCGCGACGAAGTGAAGTATCTGCATGGCTCCTTCGGACAGGGCACGTTTACGTTCTACGCCGGGCACGACCCCGAAGACTACCAGCACCTCGTCGGCGACCCGCCCACCGATCTGACCCTGCACAAAAACTCGCCCGGCTACCGGCTCATCCTCAACAATATCCTCTTTCCGGCCGCGAAAAAGAAGAAGCAGAAGACTTGATGGATTGGTTGCGGGTTGGCAAGTTCCAGGTTGCTGGTTTCTTAAATTGGAGAACGTATATCGCGATCTCAAACCTGTAACCTGATAAACGTGGAACCTGAAACCGATAAAAAAACCGTCGCCCGGTCGAAGTGCATCATGACCGAGATCGTGCTGCCGAACGATACGAACGGCCTCGGCAACCTGATGGGCGGCCAGCTTATGCACTGGATGGACCTCGCCGCTGCCGTCTCGGCCCAGCGCCACGCCAACACTGTCTGCGTCACCGCCGCGGTGGACTCCGTCGAGTTCCAGTCGCCGATCTACCAGAATGAAATCGTCATCATTGAGAGCCAGGTCAACCGGGCTTTTCGCACCTCGATGGAAGTCGAGCTGAGCGTTGTCGCAGAGAATCCACGGGCGCAAACGCGGCGGCCCTGCAACCGGGCTTTCTTCACCTTCGTCGCCCTTGGCGAAGATGGCAAGCCAACACCCGTCGCACCCATCCACCCGGAAACCGACGAGGAGCGCCAGCGCTACGAAAATGCCGCCAAGCGCCGCGAGATGCGCCTCGTGCTCGCCGGACGCATCCAACTGAAAGACGCCGCGCATATTAAGGATGACATTCTGCACGCTTCTGCCAACGACTGATGAAGCCGCCTTGGGACATAGCGTTCAATATCGGCATGGTCATTCTTGCTATCGGCCTCCCCATCGCGTTTTTCATGCCGTTCATCCAGCATTGGGTCACCCGAAAACGCGGCGAACAATCCAGGGATCGTATGCGCACGTTGGACGACCAGGTCAATGATGAGTTGTGGGATCACCTGGATCGAAAATACTGGCACGAACAAGGAGGCAGCCTCACCGAACCGCCGTCGGAGAACCCTTCGGAAGCTTGATCTGTTAACTTGGCCAAGCGATTTTCCTCCACCGTCCCTGTAGTCCCTTTCCATGCAAGCCAGCCCCTTACTCTATCAACGCGTTCTCATTACCGGAGCCAATGGCTTGCTCGGGCAGGAACTGGTGTCGCTGATGAGCGAGAAGCCGGAGTACGATGTGCTGGCAACGGGACGTAGCACGGTGCCACAGTTTCGCGGCGCGTCGTGTGGCTATACGCAACTCGACATCACGGACACGGCAGCGATGCGGCGGCTCTTTCAGGATTTCACGCCGACCGTCGTAATCAACTGTGCGGCGATGACGCAAGTAGATAACTGCGAAGTGGCTCGCGATGCCTGCTGGCGCGTCAATGCGGAGGCTGTGGAGCACCTTGCCAAACAATGCCGCGTGCTGGGTGCCCGCCTCGTACAGGTCTCCACCGATTTTGTGTTCAGCGGCGAAAAGGGCCCGTATCGCGAGGAAGCCCGCCCCGCCCCGGTCAATTTCTACGGCAAGTCGAAGCTGGCGGCAGAAAATGCCACACGGGATTCGGGGCTGGATGCGTGGTCCGTTGCTCGTACGGTGCTCGTCTACGGCACCGGCGAGAACCTGCGCCGCTCCAACTTTGCGCTCTGGGTCATCGACAAGCTCACGAAAGGCGAGTCCATCAACATCGTCACCGACCAGTTTCGCACACCATCCTACGCGCCCGACCTCGCCGATGGCATCGAGCGCATCGTCCGCTTTGGCAAGACGGGCACCTTCCATATTTCAGGCCGCGAACTCGTCAGCATCTACGAGTTCGCCCAGATCATCGCCCGCGTCTTTGACCTCGACGGTTCCCTTATCCAGCCGACGGACAGTACACAGTTCACGCAGGAGGCCGCCCGCCCCGCCCGTACCGGCTTCATCATCCTCAAAGCCGAAACTGAACTGGGCTACAAACCGCGCTCCCTCGAAGAAGCCCTGCGCCACCTCGGCTCCCGCCTCGGCCTGCCCGTCACGTCTTGAATTTTGGATTTTGGGTTGAGGATTTTGGATTTCGCATAACGAATCGTAGTCTTCAAATTCAAAATCCTTGTACAATGCAGACCTTTTTCTCGTGTCATCCCGAGCGCAGTCGAGGGATCTCGCTCGCGCAGTATTGCAATTCCTCCCTGGCGAGATTCCTCCACTCGCTCACGCTCGGTCGGAATGACACGTAAAGTTTTGTCGTGTATTGAACCCGCAATCCAAACCCCGCATTCCGCAATCGAGTCATGCTTGACATACAACTTATCCGCGACGAACCCGACCGCGTGCGACAAGCGATGCACGACAAACGCATCGACCATACCGAAGTCGTCGATGCCATTCTGGAGCAGGACGCGGCCCGCCGCGACGTGATTACCCGGCTACAGGACGCCCAGACGCGCTCGAACACGGTCTCCAAAGAAATCGGCCTGCTGATGCGCGAGGGCAAACGCGACGAGGCCCAGGAGCGCATCGCCGAGACGGGCCAGTTGAAAGAGCAGATCAAGACGCTGGAAGACCAAGTGCGCGACCGAGACGCACAACTCCACCGGCTGCTGCTAGAGATTCCCAACATCCCGCACGAGAGCGTCCCCGTAGGCTCCACGCCCGACGACAATGAAGTGGTCTTGGAAGAAGGGGACAAGCCGACGTTCGACTTCGAGCCGGTACCGCACTGGGAATTGATCGACCAACACGGCCTGGTCGATTTCGAGCGGGGTGCAAAGGTGACGGGAGCGGGTTTTCCGTTCTACGTGAGCCAGGGGGCGCGCCTGCAACGAGCGCTCGTGCAGTTCTTCCTGGATCTGGCAGTGGAAGAAGGCGGCTATCAGGAATTGCAGGCTCCCATCTTCGTCAACGCCGCCAGCGCGACAGGCACCGGCCAGTTGCCGGACAAAGAGGATCAGATGTACGAGGTGCAGCGCGATGGGCTTTATGCCATCCCAACTTCTGAAGTGCCTGTCACCAATTTCTTCCGCGACGAGATTCTGGAGGAGGCGCAGTTGCCCATCAAGTTCTGCGCCTACACGCCCAACTTTCGGCGCGAGGCGGGCTCCTATGGAAAAGAGGTGCGCGGCCTCAACCGCCTGCATCAGTTCGACAAAGTGGAACTGGTACAGTTCACCCACCCTGATAAAAGCTACGAGGCCCTCGACGCCATGCGCGACGACGCCGAACGTGCCATCCGGCGGCTCGGCCTACCCTACCGTCGCCTGCTGATGTGTACGGGCGACATGGGCTTCACACAGGCCAAGAAATATGATCTGGAAGTGTGGAGCGGCGGGCAGCAGCGCTGGCTCGAAGTCTCCTCAATCTCAAACATGGAAGCCTTCCAGGCCCGCCGCACGCAGATCCGCTATCGCCCCGAGGGGGGTGGCAAACCGGCGTTCGTCCACACGCTCAACGGCAGCGGTCTGGCGCTACCTCGTATCGTCGCGGCCCTGCTCGAAAATAACCAGCAGGCCGACGGCTCCATTGTCATCCCCGAAGCGCTGCGGAAATATACAGGCTTCGAGCGGATCGGTTAGTTTCGGAGAGCGGTGTGCGGAGGGCGGAGAGCGAAAAATTTCTTGTGCGCCCTCCGCATTCCGCTCTTCGCATCCCGAAATCAACTACCCTTTGTAGCGATAAACGATGCGGCCCTTCGTCAGGTCATAGGGCGACATTTCGACATCGACGCGGTCGCCGGGGAGGATTTTGATAAAGAACTTCCGCATCTTGCCTGAGAGGAAGCCGAGAATCTCGTGTCCGTTATCGAGTTCGACGCGGAAGCGGGCGTTCGGGAGGGCATCCGTAACGATGCCGCCTTCTTTGATCGGTTCTTGCTTAGCCATGTAGTATGCGCCAGGGCGCGTTAGTGAGAAATAGGATTCGCAGCGCGGTTGCACACGGCGAAATACTGTAATACACTGTTTCGTACGAGCGCCCCCCCTCACATGGTCCGGTCTTCTTCAAAAAGCCTTTCCTCGGAGGACAAACAAGTGGATTATGACCAATACGTCGCCTTGGCACATGGTGCGGCGCAGCTTGTCGAGCAAGAGCAGTACGCTGCGGCACTCGCCCAATTCCAGGCCCTCACTACCAGCGACATCTCCGACATCGACAAAGCGATGGCCTACTACAATATGGCTTTTGTGTTGGAGCAAGTGGGACAAAACCAGGAAGCCCTCGCCAGCTACGACAAAGGCATCAGCTACGAACGGATGCATAGCCGCTTTTTTGTGACCGAACAGAAAGCCGCCTATCTGGCCCGCCTCGGACGCAATCAGGAAAGCTTGCGTTTATACGAGGATTTGCTGACCAAACGCTTTCTGCAAGAAGAGGACACCTATCGCATCCGGCACAACATCCAGGTGTTGCGAGACGCGTTGCAGTGACCATGAAGCAAACAATGCCCATCTTCGATGCGCCCGCCTTGCTAGTTATCGATCTAATCGAGGATTATTTCGATGTCGATCTCTGGCCCCATAGCCAGCTTCCGCAGGCGCGAACCCGTCTTACCGAAAAGACAAATGCCCTGGTCGCGTGGTGCCGTCAGGAAAACATCCCGATCATCTGGGTGAGGCAAGCATTCAAGCCTGATCTATCCGATGCCTTCCTGCACGTACGCACCAGGAGCCAGCGATACGCGATTCAGGGCACGCCGGGAGCCATGCTCTTGCCCGAACTCAACGTGGCAGACACCGATACTGTCATAACCAAGCAGCGGTTTTCGGCGTTTTATCAGACGAACCTTGATGATGTCCTGGCGCGGCTGGGTACTCGTACGCTTATTCTAGCAGGCATCACCACAGCTTGGTGTGTGCGCTCGACCGCTGTCGATGCCTATCAGCGGGATTTGCAAATTGTCCTTGCCCGTGACTGCATAGATGGCTTCACCCGCGAAGAGCATGAGGCTTCCCTCCAGGCTATGGATGGCTATCTTGGCCCCTGCTATACCAATGCTGTACTGTTTAGCCACAGCGCTTAAATGAGACTTACGCAGCAGCGGCTTCTTCCTGCCGCAGGCTATCGAGCACATGCGCGGCCCAGGCTCCGCTGTAGTCGTTGGTCTCCCGGAATAGCGAGTCATTGCCAAGGTGTGCACCCTCCGTCATCCACCCCATGGCCGACAGCCCTGCCACGGCCTGCCCATCTGCTCTGATCATGGTCCCCAGTTGCGGCACCAGATCGATGCCTCCGGCCTTGTAGGCATCTGGCGTACCTCGCCCATTGACAAAGTCGCGCGCCAGTCCCTGCTCGCGCAACGCGGCGAATAGCGGTGTAGCATCTTCTGAAACACCAGCAGCGAGAGCGTCGCTGGCGTAGCGGAAGAAAATCCACCTGAGCGACCAGACGCTCCAGCGCAAAAAGCCCGCGTGGCCCTCTGCCGATGATAGCTATTCCATGTGCCATAAAGCCTAAAAACTCCGTCGTTGGATGAACCTCGCTTTTCCAGGAAAGCGCAACATACCACAGAACTATGATAGCACGCCGTCAAGATTTGGTAACGCCAATAACAATATTGTAACTAGCCACGATCTGGTTAAAAACGGTGGGTTCGATTACCGATACTGTGAGAACGCAACCTTTTTTCGCTGCACCTTGCGTACTGATTTATTCTTCCTCGCTGCTGTGAATCGACGCACCTTTCTCCACCTCAACAGATCCACTCCCACGTCACTGTCTGCTCATGCTACACTGGCCCCCTACAATGGTCCGTGGGATCGCAGGCAGGCCGCCCACCTCGTGCGCCGCACCGGCTTCGGCGCGAGCAAGCGCGATGTAGACCGCGCCTTCAACGATGGCTCGGCGACGGCTGCCGTCATGCGTCTTGTAGACACCGCTGCTACCGATCCGATTCCCGAAGCACCGCAGTGGTATCAGGGTGGCGGCGGCACGGGCGTGCAGGAGATGTATGACCTGCAACGCCGCTGGTTTGAAGCGATGCGCACGAAGGGTCTGATCGAGAAGATGACGCTGTTCTGGCACAATCATTTCTCGACGCAGTGGTCGGTGAACGAGGGCAAAACCAACGCCTCCATCGCCCACATCAGCTACGATCATTACAAGCTGTTGCGGCTGCACACGCTCGGCAATTTCAAGACGCTGGTGCGCAACGTCGGCCTCAATCCGGCGATGCTCGTTTACCTCGATGGCTACGTCAACAAGAAAGGGCAGGCCAACGAAAACTACGCCCGCGAAGTGTGCGAGTTGTTCACGATGGGCCAGTACGACGCCTCGAACAACCTCAACTACACC